>JAAEPL010000472.1 GCA_024232675.1 Planctomycetaceae bacterium | reverse complement strand
GAATTGAAGGAGAAAGAACAGGACGAATCCCAGCAGGACGAATCCCAGCAGGACGAATCCCAGCAGGACGAATCCCAACAGGACCAATCCCAACAGGACGAATCCCAACAGGACGAATCCCAGCAGGACGAATCCCAACAGGACGAATCCCAGCAGGACGAATCCCAGCAGGACCAATCCCAGCAGGACCAATCCCAGCAGGACCAATCCCAGCAGGACCAATCCCAGCAGGACCAATCCCAACAGGCTTCCGATGAGCAACAGCCATCAGAGCAAGATTCTTCCGATCAGAATGCAGCTTCTCAAGATGCACAGCAGCAAAATCAACCGCTAGAAAGCGGCGAAGAAAACGACGAGGCGATGGAGCCTGGTGAAGAAGCGGAATCGGATTCCGAGGAAGTAAAGGAAACTCCAGCAGGGCAACTGTCAGCAGCCAATGAGGCAGCTGAGGAGGATTCCGAGAAACCATCGACGGCTGCGGCCATTGAATCGAATGACGACGAGGGACGTATGTCTCGCGAAGAGGCTTTGAAAATGCTTCAGTCGGTTCGTGATCGTGACATGTTGAGGCGTTTACGGCAGCAACAGCGAGAGCGATCTCGCCGCCGCCCTGTTGATCGTGACTGGTAAGAAAAATTCGTTTCAGGCGGACTAATAAGATGAACCTGTTTTCAATAAATAACATTTTAATCGTCGGCTCATGCCTGGTGTCAATGTTGGCATCACAAGGCGTGGCTCAAGGACAATCCGTCCGCGCACAGATTTCTGCTCGCGAGGTTTGGGTGGGAACGCCCGTTATCTTGCAATTGCAGATCACCAACGCTGAGGATTACGTGGCACCCGAATTGCCAAGCATTGATGGTTGTCGTGTGGAGGCAGCGGGAGCACCTGCTCAGAGTTCACAGATCACCATTATTAACGGGCGTCGCAGTGAGAGTCGCAGCATTACCATGCAGTACTTGATCACACCGCAGCGTGCTGGTTCTTTCGAGATTCCAGCTCTGCAATTAAGCGTCAATGGACGTGATCAACAGACTCGGCCAATGCGTTTTTCGGCCGTTAAAAGCGAGACCGGTGATCTGCTATTTGCTGAAATCGAAGGTGGAAAGGATAAGGTCTTTGTTGGACAACCCCTGGATTTAACACTCAAGATTTGGGTGAAGCCATACCGCGATAGCCAAGGACGAACGGTCTTATCAGAGGCTCAGATGTGGCAGATGCTGTCTGACCAAACTTCGTGGGGCAGTTTTGCGGATCGCATGCAAGGGTTGGCAAAAAATAACCAGCGTCCAGGTGGCCGCACAGTAATGCGAGAGGATTCCCAAGGTGAAGAGCGCGAATATTACCTATACGAAATTGACGCGACCGTTTACCCTACCCGCTCCGGTCTGATCGACGCTAGTGATGTTCAAATCGTCGTTAACTACCCCCTTGCCATCGGTAAGGCTCGGGACCCTTTCGCGGGTTTCTTCGAGGACAGTCCACTGGGTGGAAGGATGGGTGGTAGCTCAATGTTGCGTCAAATGATGGATGACGACTTTTTCGGTTCGCCTTTTGGTAATCGGTTGACTGTCAAGTCGGCCAGGCCCGTCGTTGCCGATGTGCAAGTTGATTCTACCGAGGTGCTTCCCGTTCCCACGATTGGGCGACCTGCTGACTATCGCGGAGCCGTAGGGCACTATCGCATCGTCACACAAGCAGAGCCAACACACGTTGCGGCGGGTGATCCAATTACTTTGCGGATTGGTATCATCGGCGACGGTCCAATGGAATTAGTACAGGCACCCCCTCTGGCTGAGATGCAGGGTATGACTGAAGGTTTCAAGGTTTCCGATCAAAATTTGGCAGGGTTTGTTCAGGAGGAAACCAAAGTATTTGTGACGACGGTTCGTCCGAGAAAACAGGGTATTAATGAGATACCAGCCATCCCTTTTAGTTTCTTTGATCCCGATAGCGAGTCCTTTGAAACGGTTTACAGTCAGCCCATTTCGATAACCGTAGATAAGGCGGAGACACTTTCGATGGATGCGATCGTAGGAAATGCCAAATCGGGAAGTGAGCAAGATAGCGACGTCGCGGTAGGCAACGGCTGGTCTCTTGAGGTGCCTGTTGATTTAAGTAACGACTTTTCGGCGGGCGTGTTGCAAGCGGAACGCGCCAAATCGCTGCAAAGCTACGTGATTTGGATCATTGGACTCCCCGCTGTGCTATGGCTGTTGGTTTTAATGCGAGGTGTGGGAGCGAGTATTTTTGGATTCTTACCTGGTTTGCGGTCACCGCGTGCGAAAGCACTGGCTGCGTTAGCATCCGCCAATAATGCGGAAGCGAT
>JAAEPL010000471.1 GCA_024232675.1 Planctomycetaceae bacterium | reverse complement strand
AGCAATCGCGCAGTTCGTCTAAGAAATACAAGCTTGATCGACAGAAATGTAAGACAAACCTGAGGTGGCGTCTATGCGGTAAAGCGTCGCATACTTTTGGGGGGTGTGCTGGGTGTGCGGTGTATGCCTGCCGAGTTCGGGCAAACGTTCAAGATAATCGTTGCTGGAGCCCACGTTAAATGGGCTTTTCGTTGTTTTTCCCCTGTAAATCGTGCATGTTTGAGTTCTTCGCTTGATCCCGACGAGAACTCAGCAGGAGCATTTCTTGGTGTGCGGCAATTGGACAGCGCGGTGAACGATCACCAAAGTCGAAGTAGCTACCAATCGCTACGGCATCGTGGAGGGTGAATGGGTGGTTTGGGGGTTCTGCAGGGGCTGCTTGAGATGCGGTTGCTTGAGATGCGGCTGCATTTGCGACGAAGCATAGTCGCTGGCTAAAAACAGTCAAAAAAAACGCCTCGCGGGCGGGCTTTTCCCCTTTGGGATTGCCTAGTGTGGTTTTGGGTTTCCTACAGTTGCTTTCTCCAGAATCGAGGCTGTTTTTTATTAGTTAACCATCGACAACCCAGTTCCGATGGATATCCTTTAGGCGTCTTTTCATGGCCAAGGGAATGCAGATTTGGCGGAGCTGAATCTTCCGATTGGATCTTTGCTTTTCATTTTATGATCCACAACTTTTTGCGGTTCCCATTCGGACGACCAGAGGGTCGACCGTCGTAATTGCACTGGCCAACATTTTGCACTGATTTCAGGAAGCAACCATGTCGAATCGCAGTCTTAAATTAACAATCGCTTTATTTGCTGGGGCTCTTTTTTCATCGCTGGTTGATGCCCAGGAGATGGAACGGTCGTCGGTAAATTTCAACAGCGGCGTGCTTTATTCGTGGCCGGCTTACGTCGCATTCCAAGGCGGTGGGGGCATTTGCATCGGGGAGATAATTACGAACCGCCCCTTTGTAATAGCCTCTCGGACAACGGTACGCACGGTCTCCCGGAGTAAAACTTCCACCTCCCCATCCACATACACGAACTCGGTGAATTTGCCCCTCCGCCCTGCCCCGGGCGGATGCTGAAACGGTGGCTAGTCGCCGGTCGGCGATAAAATCATAAAGCCCGCTGCTGTCGTCGCAGCGGGCTTTTTTTGTTTTCACGACGTACTCTTTTGCAGTCCGTCGTCTTAGTGCATGCTACCGCGTTTGAGAAAGTTCATTTGGTTGTCTGCAAAATGCCATGATCTATTTGCTCTTGAACATTCTTTTCGGCTCGGCATTCATGCTCTTCATTAAATGGGCGCATGTCCGCCAACGTGAAGACGCCATCACGATCGGCGCCATCAATTACATTGTTGCTGTTTTTTTAATCGCACCTTTTGTTTGGAATACCGCCGCTGAATGTTGGACCAATGCGGCATTACTGACAGGTGCTGCCAATGGTTTGTCTTATTTTGCGGCCTACTTTTTTGTGATTTACGCCATCCGTTGGGTGGGCGCGTCAAGCACAACTGTAATCTCGGTGCTCTCGATTTTGGTGCCAATTGCATTTGGCGTTTTTTATTGGGGCGAACATCCGAACTTGGTTCAAACCGTTGGGATCTTTTTGGCCCTTGGTGCTTTAACCTTGATCGGGGGCCAAAAAAAATCATCTCGATCTTCGGTTGCCAAGCCGGGCATTGCTCCGTTAGTTCTGGTGATCTTCTTTTTGCTATGCGGGATAAGTCGCTTAGCGCAGGAGTCCTTCAAGTATTTGGACGGAGCTGCAGAGGAAATTATGCCTTACAATTTTGCGCTTTTTTTGACCGCAGGGATACCTTCAGCGGTCGTCCTGGTCGCTCGCAGGAAAACGATTTCGCTTAGCGAATTAGCTTTTGGGTTTGCGATGGGGCTGACAAATTTTCTGCAAACATTGTTCATCCTCGAGGCTTTGCAAAGTTATCCAGGATTCATCGTATTTCCCGTCGTCAGCGGCGGAGCTATTATTTTGACGACCTTTATCGCAACCCAGTTTTTGGGTGAACATTTGCAACGAAAGAGTTATATCGGGATCGCCATTGCGGCCTTCTCTTTGATCCTCTTGCAGGACGTTTGGTAGGCCTTTCCGCACGCCACGCTGTTCGGGCGCCGGAGGCGCAATCGAATTTGCTGCGGCTACGCGAAAGCAATGAAAGAGGAGGTAATGACGCGTTAACCCGCGATTACTTTTTTGATTTCTTTTTGTCGCCCTTCGAGCGTCTTAGAAATGGCGGGGGTGGGCCTAGTTCGATTTCTTTTACGGATTGCAAATACTCTAGAACAGGCTCGGCGTTTTCTCCACCCACTTGTGCATGGAAGTGCAATGTAAAGCCGTGAGGTCCTTTGGCATCGATTAACGCGGGTTGAAGCGTGATCATCTCTTGGACAGTCGCCAACATTCCCATCATGGTCGCGCAAAAGATATCGATTCTTGCACCTTGAGATAAAAGAAATTGGACAATGTCTTTGCGTCCCATGTGCGAGGAGCCACCGAGGGCGGTTTCGTAGTCTCCATTTCCCCAGTCGACAGCGGCGTTTAACAATCCAGGTTCGCGTTCCAGTAAGACTTTTACTTTGCCCAGGTCTTTGTGCGCGTAGATGACGAAGTCGGCTGCCATCGTGCGATTGATTTGGGGATTTTTCCACTGGGGTGTGAAAAAGTCCGGCGCTCCGTAGTCACGATTTAACGGCGCTTCGAATGGTGCGGGCGTATCTTCCTGGGCAGAGGTAGCCGGCGTACTCGACTTGGTGTCTGGTTCTTGGGCCGAGCAAATCGTTGGCGCTGCGAGGACTAATCCTGCCGCAGTGGTTGTAAAGGCACGCCTTGAAATCACATTGTTACTGCGTGGGGTTTTATTCATGTCACTGGGATCGCTTGGCAAAAGTAATTCGTGAGGCGGTGCATTTCCGAGCCCGCATTATCAGGCATGGAGCATGGGTACCGCAATGTTGCAGTAGGAAGAACAGAGTAATTTAATGGCTTTGTGGGGTTGAGCACACTTGGGCAGCGCGTTGGGTTCCCGGTTATCGGCTAAAACCGCGGCATTATCACGTGAAAATCGGTCGATATAAGATGGGTCGTGTCCGCGGCGAACGAACAAGCTTACGCAGCCGAATGTCCACCTTGCTCAAGAAGCATATTGGTTTAGGGGGCGATTGCTATCTGCGAATTCTGATAGATCAACTCCCATTTGGTTGGCTAAGGTGAGCCACAGGTTTGCTAAAGGAGTCCCTTTCTCGCACTGCACTTGCCGGCCTGTTTCAACGCCATGGGCGCTTGCTCCTGCGATGATCATGGGCAGTTCGCTGTAGGAATGGGCGTTGCCATCTCCGAGGCCAGATCCGAGTACAAAATAGGTGCTGTCCAGCAAATTGTGCTCGCCCTCTTGGGCTTGCTTGAGTCGGTTCACGAGGTAGAGATATTGGGTGACGTGGAAGCGATCAATTAACGCCACCTCTTCATCGAAAGCATTGTCATGCGTCATTTGATGATGTTGAACAGGTTTCTCAAAAACGCCGTCATAGAGTTGAGGTGTTTCCCAACGTTCGGGACCCACCATTAGGCTGACAATACGTGTTTGGTCTGTACGCAGTGCCAGGACCATTAAATCTCCCATGAGCCGCAAGAACTCGCCGCGATTTTCAGGGATCTTGTCCGGCACTTCGAATTTCACTTCCCCCAATCCCGTCTTCGAAGCTGCTTGATGATCGAGACGGGTTTCAATGGCCCGTACGGATTCCAAATACTCATCGAGCTTTCT
>JAAEPL010000470.1 GCA_024232675.1 Planctomycetaceae bacterium | reverse complement strand
GCCAAGCTCGTGTGTCTATTGTTGTTTTTGTTGTCTCTCTCCGTCCTTCACTCCTGTCATTCCCTCCCTCCTTCCTTCGACAAGTTAGCATCTATGCTTTTGAGAAATCATTGAGTTTCTTTACACATCGCGGTATGTCTGTTTCACGTGTTAGCTATGGGGAGGACCTTGCCGTCTGGCTTGTTAACAAGGAACTGAACCATAGGCAGTCGATTCGGTCGCGCTTAACTATGTTTAGGTTTAATTATTTCTGGCTTTTGTTTACTTGTCCTTCCTCTGCCCCGCCCTCCCTTTCCAATCCTTAGTCTAGTTTTTCTCCTCGGAGGTAACATGAAGGAACATAAATGTTTCTAGTCCTTCTGGCATGTGTTACACTAGTACTCCATTGTTTTTCAATGATGTCTTTTTTTCTCTCTTTCCCTCTCTTCTGTGCAATTGGACCCAGAGGTTATGACAGCATTTCTTTGTATAGCTGCGGATAATCAATCTTTCCTCCGATGTCTTTGTCATTGAGAAGTTTTGAGGTATC
>JAAEPL010000469.1 GCA_024232675.1 Planctomycetaceae bacterium | reverse complement strand
GATAATTGGTTGGGCCAATTGAATAAGGCTAGGCAAGTCAAAACAAATCCCGCGGCGATACTGGCAAGAAGTCGCCAATCCCATCGTTGCCGAGGTAAATCGCGGTGCTTGCTTGGGGGTGATGTGGTTTCCCGAATCGGTTCCGTAATGGGAACGGTAGACGCGGTTAAGGCCTGCATCGTGGCGGCTACGAAGGGGTCGGGTGAATCACCTGTTTTCTGGCCTTGTAAACTCAGTAGACGGTGTAACTGAAATTCGTCGGCAGCCGATTGCAATGCAGCGTCATCCGAAAGTGATTCTTGCAGTTCTTGGATATCAGCGTCGTTAAGCTCATCTTCCAAAAAATCTTGCCATAAATTTTCGAATCGTGATGAGTCGCTCATACATTATCTCCATTCGCCAATAGTTGACGCTGGACGCACTCGTGCAGCACCTGTCTTATTTTCCAAAGCTGTTTTTTAATCGCGGCTACCGAACGCCCGGATCGCGAGGCCATTTCTTCTAAAGGAACCTGTTCTTCATAACGCCAAGTAAGATATTGGCGAAGATGTTCACTCAGGTTTGATTTGCACCTTTGTAGGTACTGCATTTTTTCGGAAGCGATGGTTGGTGAGGCCTCGCTGCGTCTTTCCAGTTCTCGCCGCAGTAAATCAGGAGCGAATCTTTGGTGATAGTCAGTTAGTCTCCGCAGACGCGTCATCTCTGTTCGCAACTCAAATTTTGCGATCGTAAACAGCCAAGCTTGGAAGTTGGTTCCCAGTTCGTAATGGTCCAACCTTGTGTAAGCCACAATGAAACTCTGCTGGGCAATTTCGTCGGAATCGACACCCGGGGGACAAATCGTCGCCAACCAGGTTCGGAGAGATCCTTCACATGCCCGAACCACTGTTTCAAATGCTTCCGGATTGCCTTGGCGAGCCTTGGCAACAGCCCCATGCAAGGCGTCGGGGTCAGATTGTGGACGGTTGGGGCTCATACAGAGTTAGGGCAGTGGCGATTGCTAGGTTACCCGTCTTTTATCCCAAGATCACTTGTTAGTTCAAATACGGAAAGCGATTAAAAATTTATGGGTCTGGGTGACTAGGCTTTCGCGGCGGGGCAGTTGTAAAATCGGGCGATTATGAAATTTCCCGTTTTCTGCTTTTGAACGGCCGATTTTCAATGTTTTTTATCGATTTGATGTAAAATAGCGTTTCTTATACTGGATAGGATCGCACACAGAAGTTGAGCGACAGAAATCCAGAGAATTTAGTTGCGCTGCTGCCAAATACTCGGTTCTTGTTGGACGTTTCCAAGCAATCTGGGAGTATAACCTTGAATCCCTTCGATCAGATTAACGCTTCTCTACAGCCTCAGCGAGATGCACTGCTCAATCACCCTGTTTATCATTCGTTGGGCGACATTGAAGAATTAAGAGTGTTTATGAGCCACCACGTCTTTGCCGTGTGGGACTTCATGTGCTTGCTTAAATCTTTGCAAAATAAGTTGACCTGCACCGACCGTTTATGGAGACCGGTTGTGAATCGAGAGGCGTGTCGATTTATTAACGAGATTGTGCTTTGCGAGGAAAGCGATCAAGACAGGCACGGCAATTATGCTTCTCACTTTGAGCTCTATCGAAACGCCATGCATGCCGCGGGTGCTGACACAAAGAAGGTAGATCGGTTTCTCGCGTTGTTAGCAGAAGGCCACGAACCGTCATCCGCTTTAGGCCAGATAGGTAACCCGGAAAGCGTGGATCGATTCGTACTGGATACATTAGAGGTCGTTGAGCATGGAGAGCTTTGTGAAATTGCGGCCTGTTTCGCTTTCGGTCGCGAGGATCTCCTACCGGACCTGTTTGAGAAAATAGTTCAAGAAGTCAATGAAGGATCAGCCGGCGCGTTAGATGACTTCCAATATTATTTGACTCGTCACATCGAGTTAGACGGCGACGAGCACGGTCCTATGTCCAAGCGTATGGTTGAATCGGTATGCGGAGACGACCCGCTACTGTGGAGCCGGGCCGAGGAGGCAGCCAAGCGGGCACTGGGGGCACGATTAATATTGTGGGACGGCATGTTAGCCGAGCTGACGAATTCTGAGGTTGCCGAAACCGCGACCAAATCGGTGAGCTGAAAAAAGCTACGGCCTCAAAAGCAGCCCAATCTGAGGGCTGTTTTTTTGATGGTAAGGGTCATTGCCCAGATGTGTCTTGTCGCACTGGGGGGGATACGATAGAACTCCCGCTCTTCTAAATGCGTGACTTATTTCGATTATCAGGGGCGGGGACGAGTCTCCTCCACTGTTTCAGAGACCAAAGTTTGACTAGAAACTTGACCGTTTGTCATTTTTCGCATACGGTTGGCTTAGACACCAGCATCCCTTACCGGGTTTACTCTTTTGACAAAAAGCGGCATTTTTTCGTTATTACTTGCTTCCTTGGTGGTGCTATGCCCACTTAGATGTGCGATGGGTGGTTGCCACTTTTCATCGACATCGCAAGTCATTGCAAATCAATGCGTCTGCTGTCCATCGAATGCTGCCAACCCTGATGAATCTCAGCCCGAACCTTCTGGTCCCGAGCAAGGCTGTGACTGCCCGGCTTGTTTTTGTGAAGGTGCTATATCGGGAAGTGACGATGTAACTCGCAGCGTTCTGATTTCCTGGATCGCTGGTTTGATCATTTCGGATCATCTCGCGGGTCTATCAAGGTGGGAAAGACCGAAGTCGGTTCTCCCTAACTTTAGGACACCCGGGAGTCTTCTTTCATCCCAAGTTGCGCGCGCATCCCTCGCGTGCTGGATTCTCTAAACGGCCGAAGCCGATTTGCTCGCGAATATCTGCGCGCGAATTTGGCGTTTCCTTTCTGTTTGCTGAGATCATGGTCTGCGCCTAACCTCGGCACAGATTTCTTAGTGCCTCATACGTTTTGAATTCCATCATTTATCTGTCATTGCAGATGCTACTTCCTTGGGAATACGGTGTGCGTAATTTGACGCGTCGTCCATGGCGGACGGTGTTGACATTGCTTGCGCTAACCACAGTTATTTTGCTGATATTCGTCGTCGTCGGCTTTATTCGCGGGCTGGATCGATCATTGGCGACCAGTGGTGACAAGGACGTCGTCTTGGTTTACTCCGTCAACTCGGAGGAGAACATCGAGAATTCGGCGATCGGCGCTCAAATCCCCAATTTGTTAACCGCCAGTGTGGCCGGTACCTGGAAGCGATTTGACGTGACCCATGTTTCCCCAGAAATGTATTTGGGCACCCGAGTACGTTCGGATGAAGGGGGCGAGAGCTTGGGGTTAGTCAGGGGGGTAACCACCAACGCGCCGTTGGTCCGTCGTGTGGTACAGGTCTTTGACGGTCGTTGGCCCGCATCCGGGGAGATCATGGTGGGGCGTTTGGCTGCAGCCAAATTAGGATTTGATTCCGCGGATCTGGAGATTGGAAAGACGATGGTCTTTGAAGATCGAGCTTGGGAAATCGTGGGGCAGTTTTCTGCGGGTGGGACGGCTTACGAGTCAGAAATTTGGTGCAATTTGGCGGAATTTCAAACCGCGACAAAGCGACAAGATATTTCTTTGGTGGCCTTGCTTTTAACACCCGGCAGCTCCACCGCAGAAATCGAATTGTTTTGTAAAGAAAGGACCGACCTCGAATTACGAGCGTTGAGCGAGACCGATTACTACCAAGCCTTGCAACAGCATTATCGCCCGGTTCGGGTGCTTGCTTGGCTGGTCGTGTTGTTGGTTTCCGGAGCTGGGATTTTTGCCGGTCTAAACATGATGTATGGGGCGGTGGCTGGAAGAGTTCGAGAGATCGCAACGTTACAGGCGATGGGTTATCGCAGACGAGCCATCTTATTGAGCATTTTACAGGAAGGTGCGTTGCTGGCCGCGGCAGCTTCGTTGATCGCAGGTGCGGTGTCTCTCTTGTTACTCAATGGCCTCGCCATTCGTTTTACGATGGGGGCGTTTGCATTGAGGATTGACAGCATGGCGATCTTAATCGGCTGCGGAGCAGGTTTATCTTTGGGTGTGTTGGGAGCCTTGCCCCCGGCATTCAAGGCATTGCGAGCCGAAGTGGCGACGAGTTTGAAAGCAGTTTGAATTTTATTTTTACAAAGAAGAGTAAACCATGAAGACAATTTTATTTGGCATTGGCATGTTGACGTTAGTGGCCACGTTGGGCTGTGGTAAATCCGATGACGGCGACGCAAAAAAATCAGCGGCGGAGCCAACCGGGAAACAGTATCTCGTGGAAACTCAGCCAGAGAGTTCCATGCCAGTAGGCGATGCCAGAGCCGCAGCGAAAGATGGTGACAGCGTAAGTTTGTTAGGCCGTATTGGCGGTTCCACATCGCCCTTTATTGAAGGATTGGCCGCGTTTACCGTCGTCGATCCCAAGGTGCCATGGTGTCCGCCCGAAGAAGGCTGCCCCACTCCCTGGGATTACTGTTGCAAGCAAAGCGAAGTCAAAGAAAACATCGCGACGGTCAAAGTGCTGAATGAAGCCGGTGCTCCGGTCGCCGAAGATGCCCGCAAATTGTTAGGCGTGAAGGAATTGTCATTGGTCATTGTGGAAGGCACCGCTCAACGCGATGACCAGGGTAATTTGTCTGTGATGGCAAAAAAAGTATTTATCAAAGAGCTTTAGAAATAACGATCTCCCGCAGCAGCTTAAAACCACAGAAGCCAAAATGACTGACGCACCACTGGATCTATCGAGGCTGGCCCTCGATCGCTCTGCGCCTCATGTAGGTGATGCTAAATTGAAAAAACGGAACCGCAAATGGTTGGTTCGTTACGTTATTCCATCAGGTATCTTGGCGGGTTTCGCCATCCTGATGTTGGTCGCGGCTGGAAATTCGCTGTGGTCCAAACCGTCTGTTGAGGTGGTGCCCGTGATTGTAAAACGGGCAACCGTACAGCAGTCCGGTATTCCCTTGTTTCAAGCCGCAGGTTGGATTGAGCCTCGCCCGACGTCCATCAATGTCCCGGCACTTACGCCAGGCGTCATTGAGGAGTTGTTGGTGGTGGAAGGCCAAGCCGTGAAAAAGGGCGAATCGATTGCAAGGTTAATTTCCATTGATGCTGAGATTGCTGTGAAGCAGGCGCAGGTGGCCCTGTCCACGGCGGAAGGGGAACTGCAACGTGCACTCGCCGAGCAAAGAGCGGCCGAACTGCGTCTTGAAAAACCGGTACATTTGCAAGTCGAATTGGCGGGCGCGGAAAGCTTGTTGGCAAAAGCGGAAACGGAAATGGCTAGTTTGCCTTTTCAGATTGAAACTGCCAAAGCGAGTCTGGAGTTTGCCCAGCAGAGCGTCACGGGAAAACGCGCTGCGGGGAGTGCAATTCCAGCGGTCGTATTGCAACGGGCAGAGTCCGAGTTTTCAGCGGCCGATGCCAAGTTGCGGGAATTGCAAAAACGTGAGCCGCGTTTGAAGAACGAGATTGCAGCAATTCAAAGCAAGGTAAATGCCATCCAGTTGCAATTGGAATTACTCATTGAGGAAACCCGTCAACGGGATGAAGCCAATGCACGAGTTCAATCCGCAACAGCATTGCGAAATGCCGCTGAGTTGCATTTGGAAAAGGCGGATTTGGCACTATCGAGAAACACCATTCGCGCCCCGATCGACGGACGTATTCTGCGGCTCATCTCGGGGCCCGGGATGCGTGTGATGGGGATGGAAACCCGTGCCGGCCATAACTCCAGTTCCGTGGTCGAAATGTACGATCCCCACCGGTTGCAGGTGCGAGCCGATGTCCGCTTGGAGGATGTGCCTCAGGTACAACAGGGGCAGCCGGTAGAAATCGAAACAGCTTCTTCCCAAGGGACGCTCCGCGGACGAGTTCTGCAAACAAACAGCTCTGCGAATATTCAGAAGAATACCTTGGAGGTCAAAGTCGAACTGATCGAACCACCCGAGACGGTTCGTCCTGAAATGTTGGTGACGGCGACTTTTCTTTCTCCACAGCAACCTGCTGGCGAGACGGTTGAGCCTCAAGAACAGGAGCGTTTGTTTGTTCCCAAAAAGCTGATTCAATCCGACGGTGGAAAACGGTTCCTTTGGATTGTGGATGCGGACGAGCGGGCCAGAAAATCTTCCATAACGGAAGGCGCATCCCTATCGGATGCACTGGTAGAGATTACATCGGGATTGCGGTTGACGGATAAGTTGATCGCCTCCGATACGAATTTACTTCGTGATGGCGCACTGGTATCGGTCAGCGGAGAAGAACAATCTATGGGGAGGCAATAATGGCCCTGGTTGAACTGCGAAACGTTTGCAAAAGCTTTACCAAGGGGGATCAAACGATTACCCCCTTGGACCACGTCGACCTCGATATCGAGGCAGGCGACTTCGTGTCGTTGATGGGCCCTAGTGGAACGGGAAAAAGCACGCTTCTGAATTTGATCAGCGGAATAGATCGAGTCGATGAGGGGAGCATTTCCGTGGACGGCGTCGGCGTTACCGAACTTTCACGCGGGAAATTGGCCGATTGGCGGGCCAAGCACCTGGGGTATATTTTTCAGACACATAACCTCATTCCAGTTCTCACCACCTACGAAAATGTGGAATTGCCGACGTTGTTGTTACGGCTGAGTTCTGCGCAACGGCGACAGCGGGTAGAGTTAGCGCTCGAAGCCGTTGGCTTAACTGATCGTTCCAATCACTATCCCAGTCAGTTATCCGGGGGGCAGGAACAACGTGTGGGTATTGCCCGCGCGATTGTGTCGCATCCCCAAGTGGTCGTGGCTGATGAACCTACGGGAAGTCTTGATACGAAGACCAGTGAACAAATTCAAATTTTACTGCAACGCCTGAATCAAGAGCTAGACATTACTCTTTTGATGGTGACTCACGATGCCGAAGTAGCCGCGATTGCTTCACGACGTTTACTGTTGGACGAAGGCAAGTTTGTAGAGCAGAACACTGATACCCATTTGAAAAGTAGTGGATAAAAAACCTCGCGATGCTTAAATACGTGATCAAGACGCTTTGGCGTCACCGAACTCGCACTTTTTTGACCGTCTCTGGCGCCGCCGTCGCCATGTTCGTGTTTTGTTTTGTCGGATCCGTTCAAGAAGGCTTGAACCGATTAAGCAATGGCGAGGACGCTAACCGCAGCCTGATTGTATTTCAGGAGAATCGTTTTTGCCCCACCAGCAGTCGGCTACCCCAGGATTACGCGAACCAAATTGGAAAAATTGAAGGGGTTGCCGACGTGATGCCAATTCAGGTGTGGACCAACAACTGTCGGGCCAGCCTGGATATCGTGGTCTTCAACGGCGCTGACCCAGAAAAAATACAACAGAACCGACCGTTGCAGCTTGTTGAGGGTGACTGGCAGGAATTCGAATCACGGCGTGATGCTGCGATCGTCGGTAAAAACGTGGCGACTCGACGGGGTATTAAACGCGGTGATCAATTCTCAATCGGTAATATCTCAGTCAATGTGGCTGCCATTTTTGAATCGAATGTTCCCGCGGAAGAGAACCTGATCTATACGAACCTCGATTTCCTTCAATACACGCAGGGTTTGGATTCTGCCGGACTGGTGACGCAACACGAAGTGATGTTGAATAACAATGCGGATCCCGATCGCGTGGCAAGGGAGATCGATCAAGCTTTGCGGGCCGGACCGGTAGCCACAACGACACGTCGCAAAGGCGCCTTCCAAGCCAGCACACTTGCCGATCTGGTGGACCTTATCGGGTTTGCTCACTGGTTGGGCTTCGCCTGTGTGGGGCTGGTTCTAACTTTGGTGGCGACCACTACGGTTATGTCAGTTGAAGATAGGATGAAAGAATACGCCGTGTTGCAGACCATCGGAATTCGTCCGCTGCGTACCCTCCGTTTAGTGCTGACGGAAAGTACCCTGCTCTGCTTGGTAGGTGGGCTTACCGGAACAGGCCTAGCGCTACTCGCGCTTTCGTTGGGCGGGTTTGCAATCGGCGCTGAGGGAACCACGATTGCCTTTCAGCCTTCGATTGACCTCCTGTTTTACGGTATCGTTGTTTCTATCAGCTTGGGGGTGATCTCCGGTTTAGTGCCCGCGATTCAAGCCGCTACCGTGCCCATCGTCAAAGCCCTCAACCAGCCCTAAGCGGTTCATGTTGCGGCCGATAATATTCGACAGTCGGGCGAAGACTGATGCCTAAAGAATCGCAGTGCTTCGTGACCGTTGGAGATAAAACGCACTACGGCGGCCGGGAATTGGCAGAAAGCCTGCGTCGTTCCCGGTGCCGTTTCGACCGAACGGGATCGGTTACCGCAAAGCGTCGCGAAATGCTGACGGCGGAATGGCAAAAACGTAAACGTAAGTCGGTTTGTCCGCTTCAAAATCGTTGTCGGATGTAACCACGAGCATGCGACGTCCATCATCAAGGTCAGGACCGAATGTCAAGGATTCAATTTTCTCGGGCATCTTTTCACCAGCCAGATTCCATTTAGGATCCAATAAATCAATCAAAACCGTTTTCTGAATCGGTTGCACACCGGGAGCTTCTTCAAAGGCTGGCAATGCGTCGACCCCCGCAATATCAGTGGCAGATCGTGTTGAGACCAGCATCAATTTCTTGAATTTGGCTAACTCACCCGCTTCACCATCCCGTTCGATCACCAAAAATTGGGAAGGACCAGTTGCTAGGATCTCATTAAGTTTGTTAGAGGCTTCGTCCAAGCGATAGAGATACTCTTTCTGCAAAACTCCCTTATCGGAAAACTGTTGTAGACGGCAATTCATACCCGTGGGTTTATCCGTGATTAGCGCTCGGTAACTGTCTTGGAGCAACGGGCTTTGCATTAAGCCGAACCATTGATTCCCAGCGATCGCCAAACCTTCCATACCCCGATTAGTTTGTCGACCCGATTGGTTGAGCGGATTTTCGTCGGCTTTGGTCAGTCCCGGTGCATCAATCAATAGGTGTTCGGGCATCTTGAATTCACAGATCATTTCTCCAGTCGATGAAAATTTTATAAATCGCGGCCCGTACTCATCGGTAATAAAGAAATTACCGCTTTCGTCAATTCGCAGTCCCTCTGGGTCGAGTCTTGCAGCGTGTGTCGAGTTGCCGTTAAAAGCACTGGCTAAACCCGTGAAGGGTTTTCCAGAATCATCGATCAGGCAAGTGGTAGCCACGTGCTCAATTTTTAGCTGAGGCTTGCCGAAGGAATCGTCCAACACCAATTCAAATGTTTGAATACGGCATTGCCAATCGACGGCACCGTCAAACGGGCCTCGGTCCGATAAGAAGTAAAAAGTATTTCCTGAGCCGGAATATTCGGCCGCTGAAAAACCACCCAGCATGTTGTTCGCGACAGGATGAGGGTCCTCTTGACCGTTTTCGAACTGAATGACGAGCGGTTCGGTCAAGCCACTTTTGTCGGTTTGTGAACCGGAGATTGCTCCCACTCCGATCAATTCAATTTGATGATGCCCCTCGTTTGTTTTCTTGGGTTCGTCCTGAGGTGGAGTCAAGCTGGCCACTAACATCCAAGTAGGCATTAACAAAGTTGAGATGATGCTTATAGGAATACTGATTCCCACAACAGGCATTTTCATAACAGGTTCCAATCTTCAAAAAGCTGAACTGAATCACCCCCACCGCTCGCCCGGTGGTGGGTAGGGGTTCGTAAAACACACGGCTTGTTCCCGCCTCAGTCGAATCGACCGTCGGGTCATTTAAGAGGTTAGAAATGGGGCCCAAAGTTTCGGGACTTCGAGCCCCAGCGGATATTTGAGAGTCGAGTTTCGCCCTGCTTACGCGTGGCATTGGATACTCGATCGAACGCAGCGTTACTTAGAAATTGGCGTCCGAGATAATTTCTGAACCGCTGCGTGTGCAAAGTGCTACGAAGGTTTCGGCATCAATGTCTTCATTGATGAAGCGCGTGGATCCATCAGCCAATGCGAACGTCGCACCCCCTGGGTGGAAACTGTAAACTTCGCTGACATTGATCGCGTTGATCATCTTGGGTCCGTACTTTTCCAAACCGTTTGCCGATGCGCCGTTAATACTGAAACCACAATCCGGATCTGCCCAACCGACCCCGTCAGTGGGAACTAATTCGCCGTCGTACTCCACAACTTTATCATCCGTGTAATTCGCAAAATCTTCGATTGTCATGCGACCTTGGGCGATATAAACGTCGGGCTGGCCTGCACACTCAGCGACGTACAGCGTGTTGCTTGTTCCATCGAGGCAGTTCGAGATGGGGTTTTTCTTAAACTTGGATAAAAGACCCGATCGTGCGTTAGAAGCGGGAGCCGCATCGTAGCCCAAGACTTCCGTGTAAACTTTCTTTTTGACTTCGTTGATTGAGCCGTAATCGCCCGCCGCAGCGCCGACGACGTGGTATTTGTCGAATCGCTCTTGACCGGGAGTTGACGGGCAAAGGAAAAGGCTGAGTGGACTGGCGATCACGTCATAGTTCGTCAGGTCATTGGGGTCGCCCGGGTTGCCGGAATCGACGTTGTCATACCATGCGTAATCGTAATCAAAACGATTTGCCAAGTTGTTCTGCTCGATGAATGGCAGGATCAATGTGGTCCAGCTTTGAAAAGCGGTTTCCGCACCTCGGGAATCGCTGTTGTTGGTAAGATCGGCAGGAATGAAATTGTCGTCAGGATTCAAGCGGCTTGGCGGAAATGCCTGATAGGCACTCTCGTAATTGTGCAAAGCCAGTCCCAGTTGACGCATGTTGTTCAAGCAACTGGTTCTACGTGCTGCTTCGCGTACCTGTTGGACTGCCGGTAATAATAGACTGACTAAAATTCCAATAATCGCGATAACGACTAAAAGTTCAATAAGTGTAAATCCGCGTCGGTTCGTTGACATGTTTCCTCTTTCATTTCTAATTGCATTGAAAGATGACTGTGATACCAACGGTTTATTAAGACAGTTTGAAGTGAATGTTAAATAT
Organism: Planctomycetaceae bacterium; assembly: GCA_024232675.1. Classification (GTDB taxonomy): domain Bacteria; phylum Planctomycetota; class Planctomycetia; order Pirellulales; family Pirellulaceae; genus CAJQPP01. The sequence continues at coordinate 7,653 of JAAEPL010000469.1, read as the reverse complement.
TCAGATTGGATGACGGGGTAAGAGAAATTACGCTGCGCGTCTTGTGGGAAAATGCCGTGTGGCTTGTGACAATCGAATTTTTCGCATCGATTTCTCGAGGGTTGTTTTTCATGGCAGTGCGCGACATCATCAAAAATTCACAATAAAAGTTTGGTAAACTTGGTGACCGCCGCGGTGAATTTGAGTGTGGCGAATTTTCAAAGTCAGAATGCGAAACGCAGGTGCTTCCCGTGCGATAAAATTTTGCGGTGATGGTATCCTGTGACCTGACAAATGTGTAATGGAGTATTGAAAGTGCAGAAATTTCATCAACCAATTAAGACGGCTTCCGCAAACTCACGTCCCAGTGAAACAGGCGGCCACGCCGTGGGAAAAGACCCCAGAGACTGCTCGCAACGATTCGGCAGGACGTGCAAGGGCTTCGTTTTCAATGCTTTCGGATTGGTGTGCTTCTTAGCCACGCCCGGGCATGCTCAACTCATTGTCGCCCACCGCGGTGCCTCTCATGCGGCGCCCGAAAATACAGCCGCCGCTTTTGAGTTGGCCTGGCAGCAAAAAGCCGATGCGATCGAGGCAGATTTTCGATTAAGCCAAGACGGACAGATTGTATGCATCCACGACGCCACGACTCAACGCACTGCCGGAGTGGATTGGAAGGTGTGTGATAAAACGCTTGCAGAACTTAAGACTCTCGATGTGGGGAGGTGGAAAGAACCAAAATTTAAGGGCGAAGAGATACTTACCCTGTCAGAAGTACTGCGCTTGGTACCCCGAGATAAAAAGATCTTTGTGGAATTGAAATCGGGTCCGGAAATTGTGAAACCGCTTCAGGAAGTTTTGAAGAAATCGCAGGTTGCCGCCGCGCAAATGCTGGTGATTACGTTCAATGAAGAAACCGCGCGGGAGGTAAAGCGATCGCTTCCACATTTGAAAGTGCATTGGTTAACAGGCTTGGAAGATGCGGTAGACAGTCCGAACGACGATGCGGAAATTAGCAGAATAACAGACAGCTTATCCCGCACCGGTGCGGACGGTTTAGGCAGTGAAGCGAAGAGGACGGTTTTAACCGATGCCTTTATCCAGAAACTCACTGCCAAGGGCCTGCCAGAGTTTCATGTTTGGACGGTAGATGATCCTCAGGATGCAATTTATTACCAAGATCTAGGCGCCTTTAGCATTACCACGAATCGGCCAGGTTTTTTACGGAAAAAACTAAGTCAGGTGGGGGAAGGCAAGTAACCAACGGAATTTATTGGTAAACTCAGAAATACCAATCACTGGTTGGCCTTATCCGTCAAATTCTTCTCTAAAGGACAAAAAATGAATTCGAGAATGCGGTGTTTTGCTGCCTTTATGTTGCGGGCGCGAATGAACTGGATGCCCATCTGTCTGGGGATCAGTATCCTGTTCTGCGGAAGCATAGAGCTGAATGCTCAAACTGCCGAAAAGATCTATCACAATGGCAAAATCATTACAGTAGACGATGCGGTGCCTATCGCCGAAGCGGTAGCTGTTCGTGACGGAAAAATCTTGGCAGTGGGTCTCAAGACCGAGGTGCTTAAGACTAGCGATGATAAGACGGAGTTGATCGATCTTCAGGGACGTACGATGTTGCCAGGGTTCGTCGATGCCCACGGCCATGTCATGGGCGGAGGGTTGCAGGCGCTGTCGGCGAATTTATTATCGCCTCCGGATGGAGAAGTTCGTGATATTGCTTCTCTGCAACAAACCCTTCGCGATTGGATCAAGAACAATCAACAAGCGGTCGAGAAAATAAAGTTAGTGGTTGGCTTTGGCTACGACAACGCGCAATTGGCGGAACTCAGGCACCCTAATCGAGACGATCTGGATGTGCTTTCCCAAGACGTGCCCATTGTGTTGGTACATCAGTCCGGGCACATTATTTCAGTCAATTCCAAAGCATTGGAATTGGGGGGCATCACGAAAGACACGGCCAATCCGACCGGTGGCGTGATCAGGCGTCGGCAAGATAGCCAGGAACCCAATGGAGTGCTCGAAGAGACCGCCGCTTTTCCTCTGCTTTTCAAACTGATCGGGCGGGTCGGGCCTGAGGGGGCTGCCATGTTTTTGCGAGCGGGTGCGGATCGCTGGGCAAGCTATGGATATACAACGGCGCAAGACGGTCGTTCGATGCCTGACATGCTCAAGATCATGCAGCAGGTTGCGAAAGCGGGAGACCTCAAAATTGACGTGGTTGCCTATCCGGATGTCCTTGTAGACCGAAACGTTATCAAACAGGAATTCAGCCCGAATTACAAAAATCGATTCCGAGTCGGCGGAGCCAAGCTCACTATCGATGGATCACCGCAGGGATTTACGGCTTGGCGTGACCAGCCTTATTACAAACCCGTTGGCGATTACCCGGAGGGGTATGTCGGCTATCCAGCAGCCCAAGCTGAGCAGGTGATCGACGCAATCAACTGGGCCTTTTCCAATGACCTGCAGATTCTTACGCATTCCAATGGTGAAGCAGCGTCCGACCTCCTCATCGCAGCGATCGCAGCAGCACGTAAAGTTTATCCACAAAAGGAACTACGCCCCGTGCTGATTCATGGGCAATTTTTGAGAGAGGATCAGGTTGATGCGCTTCAAAAATTAGACATCCTGCCCTCTTTGTTTCCGATGCATACCTATTACTGGGGCGACTGGCATCGCGAGCATACGGTCGGCCCGGAATTGGCAGACGATATTTCACCGACGGGTTGGTGCGTTGAACGTGGTATGAAATTCACATCCCATCACGATGCCCCCGTAGCAAATCCCAATTCAATGCGAGTCTTAGATGCCACGGTGACTCGGCGTTCACGATCTGGCGATATTATTGGACCGAGTCATAGAGTGGATGTCATGACGGGGATCAAAGCAATGACTTTGTGGTCGGCCTGGCAGCATTTTGAAGAAGATCGTAAAGGTTCTATCGAGGTCGGAAAACTTGCGGATTTTGTGATTCTCGACAAGGACCCCACGGCCGTTGATGTGAATACTTTGGATGAAATCAAAGTCACGGAGACGATCAAAGAGGGAAAGACCATTTTTCTAAGTGATCCGGCTCAACAGGGACAGAATATCCCGACCTCCAGTGACCCCTCTTTTGGAAAGCTTTTACAAGCCATGAGTCGACCCGTCTCGGATCGCGATCTCGCCAGTGGTCCACAAGCCGTACTTGCCGCTTCAATGACACCTGGGTGCGGGACTTGCATTTGTGGCACGCTAAGTCAGTTGGTCAATGCCGCTGCCGGGAGCGCGGATGGCGAGCTCGAACGTTAGTTCTCACTGCGATTGGTCCTACAAAAGTTGGTATACCATTTCTCGCAAAAAGCCAAGGAAGGCTTCGAGAAAATGTGGGTTCAAACCGGGCGCCGGGAATCGTTAATGTAAGGCGGGTTACACTTGCGCTGGCGGTGATGCATTAGACTGGCCAATGAAGGCGATTAGCCTGTCATTTCTGTTGCAATTTAATTACGGTTTGTAAGACATCGGCAGCGGCTGAGATCCATTTCAGCTTCGCTATGCCTTCCCATTCTTTTCTTTTAATGCAGTCGCATACCCATTCGCGTTTGGCGACAAGGAAACCGTTATGAAGCTACTATCGGTAATGTTTCTTTTAATCACGCTGTTTGTTTCAGATTTGTCTGCGCAGATGGCTGAGACCGTCTACACCAACGGCAAAATCTACACCATGGACGAAGAGCAACCATGGGTGGAAGCAGTAGCGATCAAGGATGGGAAATTCATCCGAGTAGGTTCTGCAGAGAAGGTAAAGCCACTGGTCGGCAAGGACACCGAGGTAGTGGATTTGCATGGTGACTTTGTGATGCCCGGAATTTTAGATTTGCATTCTCACCCTTTTATCACGCCCTGGTATGGCACGATGAATCTCAAGTTGCAAAATCCCAATGATCCCGAAAAAATATTGCAGGAAGTAAAGGCCTACGCAGCGGCTAACCCCGATCGCACCTGGATTTTGGGCGGTCAATACGGAACGGGTATTTTTCCCGATGACGCACCTAACAAAGCCATGTTGGATGCAATCGTACCCGATCGACCGGTGGTTTTACTTGATCAGACTGGCCACACGTCGTGGCTGAATTCTAAAGCGCTGGAAATGGCAGGCATAAATAAGGACACCGAATCCAATCATCTGATGGTAATTTTAAAGGATCCTGAAACCGGTGAACCAACGGGCACCATTCGGGAATTATCCCTGCAAATGGTGGAGCGAGTCATTCCTCAAGCCACGGCTGAACAGTATGCCAAGCCGATTGAGCAGGTGTTCGACGATTTTGCTTCCCTCGGGATTACAACCCAGCAAACTGCGGAGGGGCATCGTGCGCCACTGCAGGCGCTCAAGATGTTGGAAGCGCAAGGCAGGCTTAAGCAGAGAGTCTTTGTCAGTTGGGACTGGAAAACCACGCTTAACTTAGCTTACACCTTGGAAGACATTGAAGAGCAGATTGAAAATCGCGCGAACTATGAATCTGAAATGATCCGACCTAATTACGTCAAGATTTATTCGGACGGTAGTCCTATGGCTGGTACCGCTCTTTTATTGACGCCCTACGAGGATGATCCTCAAACTATTGGGGCAGCCAATATGAGCGTCGCGGATTTTGCCGAGGCTTTTATTAAGTTTGATAAAATGGGCGTCGGCGTTCACGTGCACAGCCTAGGCTCGGGTTCCATTCGCCGTGTGATCGAGGCGTTTGAGATCATGAAACAAAAGAATGGAGAATCCGGGGTGCGACATAAGATCGCGCACAACATGATGATCTCGAAGCAGGACCTTTCCAGATTGGCGAAAATCAAAGATGTGAATCTCGATTTCTCACCACCGCTTTGGTATCCCAATCCGGGGGTTGTGAAAACGTTGCCGCCGAAAATTGGGGATGTCCGGTATCAAATGATCTATCCAGTGAAATCAGCATTACAGGCTGGACTGCATGTAGGACAGGGTGCGGATTGGCAAACCGCCTATCCCACGCCGAATCCCTTTCCGGCCCTTGAAGGGATGATCACACGCCAAAATCCTGATAATCCCAATTTTGGTAGCCTGAACGCTGCCGAAGCAGTTTCTTTGGCTCAGGCTTTGAAAATCTTCACGTTGGGAGGGGCTTGGGTGCTCGGGGCCGAAAATGAAATTGGCTCGATTGAAGAAGGGAAATTCGCCGACATGATCATCTTGGATCAGAATTTATTCGATCTGGAAAAGGCTCAACGACTCGACCGTATTAGCAAGACGAAGGTGTTGAAAACGATCTTGGGGGGACGAGTTATTTACGATCCACTTGCGAATTAAAGAACTAGCTTTGCGGATGGATCCTGCTGTCGACTTAAGCCAGTAATTCTTTGATGACACGGGCTTCCTCCACACCCGTTAATCGTTGATCAAGGCCTTGGTACTTGTAAGTGAATCGGCGATGGTCAAAGCCGAGTAACTGTAAAGCCGTGGCATGGAAGTCACGGATGTGGATTGGATTTTCGACAATGTTGTACGAGAAATCGTCGGTCTTTCCATAAATTTGACCGCCTCGAGAGCCACCACCGGCCATCCACATCGTAAAACATCTGGGATGGTGGTCGCGACCGTAATTCTGTTTGGAGAGACCGCCTTGGGAATAAATAGTACGGCCAAATTCTCCACCCCAAATGACTAACGTATCATCCAGCATGCCGCGGGATTTGAGATCCTCCAAAAGGGCAAAACAGGGTTGGTCAACATCCATACACTGAGATGGCATGCGACTGTTGACGTTCGCATGATGGTCCCAGTTGTTGTGATAGATTTGGATAAATCTGACCCCACGCTCGGCTAGGCGTCTGGCCATGAGCACGGTGTGGGCGAAGGAACCCGGCTTTTTGGCAGCGTCGCCGTAAAGCTTAAATGTGGAATCGGGTTCTTGAGCCAGGTCCGTTAATTCGGGCACGCTGGCCTGCATGCGAAAGGCCATTTCGTACTGTTGGATGCGGGTGTTAGTTTCCGGGTCACCGAGCGCTTGATAGTTCAATTGATTCAGGCGGTTGAGGCCTTCGATGGAGCGTTTGCGAATTGCGCTGCTGACCCCCGGTGGGTTGTTGATGTACAGAATCGGGTCACCGCCGCTGCGGAAAGAAACTCCAGCGTGCTTTCCAGGCAGGTACCCGGAACTCCAAAGTCGTGAAGAAATGGCTTGTTCTTGCTCGCGATTGGAAGGCACGGCAACCAATACCACGAATGCCGGCAGATCCTCGTTTTCTGAACCGAGTCCATAGGATGCCCACGAACCGAGACAGGGGCGTCCCGTTATTTCGTTTCCCGTTTGCATCGCTGCAATGGCGGGCTCATGGTTAATAGCCTCAGTGTGCAAGGATCGCATCCAGCAAATTTCATCAGCTTTCTTGCCAAGCCAAGGGAGTAAATCCTTGTTCATCCACATGCCACATTCGCCACGTTGGGCAAAAGCATATTTTGAGGGTGCGATGGGAAACCGAGCTTGGCCACTGGTCATGGTCGTCAAACGCTGGCCTTTGCGAATCGTTTCAGGAAGATCTTTGTCATACCACTCGCTCATATTTGGCTTGTAATCAAACAGGTCCATTTGCGAAGGGCCGCCGACCATATGTAAGTAAATAACCCGCTTCGCTTTCGGTGCAAAATGAGGCTGCCGAATTTCAGGTAGAGTCGCGGCGGACGCGCTTGATGCGGGGGAACCCAACAGGGAAGCTAAAGCCGCACCCCCCAAGAGATGCTTCCCACGGGAAAGGAAATGTCGTCGCGTTTGCAACTTTTGGAATTCTTCGAACGGATTCATAACAAACCTATTTGTTCAAAATTTCATCGAGATTGAGAATCTGATTGCAAACCATCGTCCAAGCCGCCAATCTGACGATGTCCAAACTTTTATCGTACGGTGTTTGCCCTACCGCGAGTAATTTTTTCGCGTCATCCTGTGCCGTTTGGTAATGCCGAACAAAGTCGTCAAAACCGACTTTTAATATTTCAGTTTCTTGTGGTGTAAGCGGGCGGCATAAAGTTCTGGCTGAAATATCGGCAAGCGTGGCTGTCCAATCACCCTTTCCATACGTCATGGCATTCTGGGCGAGGACGCGAGCGGCTTCAAAAAACTGTGGGTCGTTCAGAGTCACCAGTGCTTGGAGCGGCGTATTGGTGCGTTCGCGGCGTACGGTACAGACTTCTCGATTCGGCGCGTTGAAGGCTTCTAAATTAGGCGGGGGACTCATGCGTTTCCAAAATGAGTAAAGAGAACGCCGATAGACCGCATCGCCTTGGTCTTGGGTGAAATTGCGGGTATCACCTCCCGGCAAACCGACGATGTTCCAAAGATTATCTGGTTGATAAGGCTTGCTACCGGGACCATACATTTTTTCGTTTAGCAACCCGCTCGCCGATAGGGCGAGGTCACGTACCATTTCGGCATCCATGCGAAAACGCGGGCCTCTGGAAAGTAAGCTGTTGTCGCGGTCTTTTTCTAGTTTGTGAGGAGTCACTCGAGATGCCTGACGGTAAGCAGCACTCATCATTACCATTTTGAAAAATTGTTTTACGTCCCAACCAGATTCGCGAAACTCGATCGCTAGCCAGTCCAATAAATCTTGATTGCTCGGCAGGGTTCCCATCACGCCAAAATCCTCTGG
>JAAEPL010000468.1 GCA_024232675.1 Planctomycetaceae bacterium | reverse complement strand
GCCAGTATCGTTTATATTACCGTTTGAACCAGCGGAAGATATATCACCAACAGCACCAACAGCACCACCTGTGCCGGGTAATCTGCCGTTTCCACCATCGCCACCGCTGCCACCTAGCCAAGCATTAGGCCCAGCTTGTAAGTAGTTAAACCCGCCACTACCACCGTTAGGCGCAAAAATATAACCGTCTGCTGTTGGATATGCTGCAGACGGAGTTGAGCCGCTAAAATATATATCAGTGTCTACGCCTTGCGCATCATAAACAGTGCCGCCATTTAGCCCGTTTCCAGCGTTGTTTGGTGGTGGTGTATTTGTGTTTTCTGCGCCATCCGCACCTTTACCGCCGCTACCGCCGTTTGCTTTACCCTCGAAACCATTAGCAAGTATTAATATTATTTTTGAGCCGCTAGCAAAGTTACCAGCTCTTATGGCAGTCTGTCCGAAAGAATAAGCAGTTAAAACAAACGTTATAGTTACCGCTTGAGATGGTGCGCCAGCCAAAACAAAAAGGTTAGCTTCACCCAATGCGCCATCAAGCAATATCTCGCTATTGTCTTCAAATGCTGCCTCATAAGTCATTAAGTCAACGCTG
>JAAEPL010000467.1 GCA_024232675.1 Planctomycetaceae bacterium | reverse complement strand
ATCGGCACCGATCGCCATCCCGCCCACAGAGTCTGGCAGATCGGATTCCAAGAGATCCAGCATGCCTGCGCCCACGACATTCGCACCCTCGCTATCCAGCGTCAGTTTGCGACAATCCAGATAGAAATTGGCTTTTTTACCGGAGGCGAGTGTGAATTCACCGGTTTTCAACGCTAGTCGTTTCACCAGTTCGATCAAGTGGTTTTGGTCGTACAATGTCGGCTCGCTATTTCTAAAATTCGGTTCGCTGAACGTTAGAAGAGTGGTCGTAACCACCCTTTAATTAATTACGATTGAACCAGTTTCGTTGGTCGGTGTCGAGTGTGGGTCGCTGCTTTTCGCAGGCCATGTGAATGCCGATACCGAATTCAGCGACTCACATGCCTGAACCGCCCACAGGGGAACCGCACGGGATGAATGATAAAAAACGCAACGCGATTGTATTATTGATCGATGGGCTCAATCCATCGTATCTGTCGGCCCATGGTTGTACATGGATTAACACACCGGCATTTGATCAAGTTGCGGCTGACTCGATCGTTTTTGAGCGAGCGGTGACCGAAAGTGTCGATTCCGCAAAGGCATTGGCCGCGTTCTTGAAAGAGCGGCATGCTGGATTAGTTCAGCATGGCGATGATGGTCCGTCCTCTGGGTTATCGGCCTTGGCTGAAGCCGGAGTCCACCGCATGTTATTGACCGATGACGTGGCCGCAATGGCCGGCATGGAATCCGATTTCGACCAAGTGATTGAATTGGGGCAAGTGAAGCGAGCTGAAGAATTGGAATCGGCGGATGATATCGGGGATACCTTCTTGGCACAGTGTTTTGCCGGAGTCATTAACGAGTTACCCAAACAGTCCGCCCCTTACCTGGCGGTGATTCACCTAACAAATTTGGCCCATGTTTGGGATGCGCCATTGGAAATGCGTGACAAGTATCGCGACGAAGAAGATCCCGAAGCGCTGCAGGGGGTTTCCGCCGTCCAGCAATCAGGCGATTTCGATCCCGATGAAATCCTTGGCGTCACGCACGCTTATGGGGCTCAACTGGAAACGCTCGATACTTGTCTGGACGTGTTTCTGCAGGAAATGCAGTTGGACGGGTTATGGGAAAATACACGTTTGGTTCTGGCGGGCTTGCGCGGTTTCCCGTTGGGGCACCGTGGTCAGATGGGCCACGCCATGAACCATCTCACCAGTGACGCCTGTCGAGTGCCACTGTGGGTACGCCCCGCCGACGCCGAAAAGGAGTTGTTGTGTGCGGCGCGGACGCATGAATTGACCGCCATTTCTGAATGGCTGTCCATCGCAACCGAGTGGATCTTGGGCAAACAGGAAGCACGCATGGAATTGGCGTTACAGAATTGTGCTGATGAATCGCAATGGAACTGCCACGGCATCGTGGTTTGCGAAGACAACGCGGCGGCTATCTGGACCCCCGCTTGGCTGCTGGTGGAAAAAGAGGGTGTGATTGAGTTGTTCGTCAAACCAGAAGACCGCTGGGATGTTAATCCGGTTCAGGATCGTTGCCGTGGCGTGGCCGCAGATCTTGCGGAAATGCTGGCAGATGCTTGCCTGAAACTGCGTGCCAATGAGCGACCCGAACTAAATTTGCTAGCAGATGAGCTGGTATTCGGGCTGGAATAACGCGAGCAGGTAGTCTGGTGAAGTGAGGGCGTCGCGTTCCGTGATTCGCATGGACCTGCTTCCACGGGGTTGGTAGTCTCCGCCACCCGTGTTACCGCAGATATCCCTCCGCGATCGGCTTGCCCGAACAGTGACGTTTATTGGACAAGGAAGTCCATTGATCGCTTTGCTCACCAATTTAGATCGACCAAAAAGCAAATCACGTTTTCTCGGGATACGTGAATGGTTCCCGCAGTGCGCGCTGGTTTTGGTATGTCTCAGCATGGTGTTCTTTGGCTCGCCCTCTGCGACGCAAGGTCAGGAAGAGGTTGTTGCGGGGATCGTCCCGACCCCGTTGGAACCCCAGCCGTCGACGCAACGATACCGTTTAAGAATTGTCTGGGGCGGCGGCGCGGCCACGCCATGGCAGGGTAGTTTGGTGATGTCCAGCGGTCGTTTCGAAGCGATTACGACGCTGGGATTTGAGTCCGATTCGGGCGCTTCGTTGAATGCCAATGGAAACGAATTAAAAATCACGCCAGTGCGACGAGCGGATTTCGGTGGCTTCGATATTGATATTGTCGGGTCGCAGACGAATGAGCTGCTGTTGACATTGTTGGCCCCGGAATTGGGCGTGGGCATTGAGCGTCAGGTAGTCGACCTGTCACCTTTGCTGGAGCCGACGCGTCAAAATGAGAGTTTACAAATTCCATTAGATGACAGTGGAAACCGACTGGATATAAACCGCGCTCCGGGCGACCGTTTACCGGTGGTAATTTCTCGAGAGCATTTGATTTTTGAGCCGGGGGAAGAGTTTGAATTTGACCTGCGTCCATTTTCGGGCACCTCGGATTCCCATTTCAGGTCCAATTTGCAAATCGAAGTATTTGGTGAGGACCCCTCTCAAGCTGAATTCGAAGGTACTTTTCCGTTAAATCGCCAAGGCGGTTTTTTCCGCACGGAGGCCCCGATCCGCTTCCCGGTTCCCGAGCGTGAAGGGGTTTACGAGGTGCGTGTGACGCTGCGCGATGAAACGCTAGTGACGCGTTTAAACTTCAATCGCCAGAAACTATCGCGGACCATGCAATTGGTGGTGGTGGAGCAGGGGACTATCGATCCTCTCCAGCAATTGGAAGAGATTGTGCTGTGGAACGAAGTCTTCAATTCCGACGAAACCCGCAGCGTTTGGCTAGATCGCATTCCGGGTGTACCGCAAATACGAAATGCCTCAAGCGGATCTGCGACGAACACGTTACACAATGAAGGCGTGACCTCGGAGAATGTGGAAGGAAAAAACTGGTTGCGATTTGCTCCGGGTGGCTGGCAAGCCATTCCTCTGCAAATTGAGGAGTTGGGCAAGCCACATATCATCGAAGTCGAATTTTTGGACGAAGGGCCCATGGCTGTGGGGGTAAGTGTTTTGCAACCAGATGCCGCCGGCCAGGTCGAGCCCTTTGGTATTGATTCCGGGATCAGTATCCGCAAGACATTGGGGGCTGCCGCACCGGTTATCCGTCGCCATCGGATCTTCTTTTGGCCCGAGCACGAAAAACCCTATTTGTTATTTGCGAACCGTCATGCGGAAGCTTCTGCATCCATTGGCACGATTCGTGTATTGGCAGGGCCAGACGCGTTGGCTGCCGCCATGGATGCGGAAGAGGTTCTGGGTGAAAAGCCGGTCAGCGGTCGTCGCCAGTTCGTTTCCTTTTACGAGAAACCGCTATTTGCTGAAAACTTTGCTGCTCCAAAAGCTTTTGACGGCAGCACGGGGCAATCCTGGCACGATTGGAATACCTTTTTGACGGGTGCCAAACGTTGGACCCAATATCTCAAGGCCAATGGTTATTCTGCGGCGATGGTTGTCGTGGCTGGCGACGGCAGTGCTTTGTACCCATCGCGGTTATTGCAGCCCAATCCACGTTACGACAGTGGAGTGTTTTCGCCGAGCGGCACCGATCCCATGCGCAAAGATGTGGTAGAGATGTTGCTGCGGGTATTTGCTCGCGAAGGCTTGCAGCTTGTACCCGTCTTTCATTTCAATGCCCCATTACCGGCATTAGAACAACAGCGTTTGGTGGCCGGCGATGCGGCAAACGGAATCACGCTTTTTGATCTGCAGGGTGATTCGCGAATCCCCACCCTACGTGACGCCTCATCCTCCGTTTCGATTTACAACCCATTGGACCGTCGTGTGCAAACGGCTTGGTCGGATGTGATGCGGGAATTCATGAATCGTTATCAAGGCCATGGGACCTCGCTTGGCGGAGTAGGCTTTCTTTACTCCAAAGATGCGCTTCAGGTTTTGCCGGGCCAATCGTGGGGAAGTGATCCGTTCACGCTGCAGCGGTTTCAACAAGACATGGAATGGGCCAAAGACGAGGACGTCGATTGGTTCGCCCGGTTGTTAAACAGTGAGAATCGGGATGCTTGGCTCTCGTGGCGACAGACGCAGATGTCCAATTGGATGTCGGAGTTGCAGGAAATTTGTCAGACCTCGGGTCCCGTTTACCTGCTTGGCGGTAATTTGTTTGAAACCCAAGACGCGTTTTCTGCGTTGGCACCTTCCCTGCGTCGGAGCGGCGATATGCCAGATGCTCTGGCGCGAATTGGCATACCGGTACAAAGAATTGCGGAAGATCCGAACTTGGTATTTCTGCAGCCCGGAGAATTAAGCCCGGAAAAATCGCTCGCTGAGAATCGATTGAACATTCAATTGAATCAAACGGGGGAAGTCACACGCCTATTTCGCGAATTTGAAAACAGCGGAATGCTGTTCAGTCATCGCTACTCCTGGGCGGAATTCGAACAATTGAAAAATCGACGAATGTTCGGCAAAGTGCAGCAACAAGCTCCCATGCGACTGCAACCACTAACCCCAGTGGGCGCATGGAACCGAGAGCATCTAGCTCGTAGCATTGCCGATCACGACAGCCAGTTTTTGGTCGAAGGCGGCTGGTTAACAGGGTTTGGTCAAGAAGAGCACCTGTTGCCGCTAGTAGAGGTGTTCACTCAATTACCCAATGTGCGTTTTCTTGATGTGCCCTTTGACGAGGCCACGCAACCGCAAGTCGGCGTGATCATGAGGCAAGTGATCGTGGGAGATCAAAATTGGTTTTATGCCGTGAACCCCACCCCCTGGCCGCTCACATGCCGCATGCAGTTGTCGGGCAGAAATACCATTTTGGAATCCGTGAGTGGTGAGTTTCGGTTCGAGGATTCAGCCCAACCCGAAGTGTTGATGGAATTAGAACCTTTTTCACTGCAGGCTGGATTTACCCAAGCGGATGTCAATGTGACCGGCTACGAGGTCGTGGTACCCCCGGAAGTGACCAGCAATTTACAGGATCGCCTGAATTCGTTGCTGCCCAAAGTCAGTCAGGCAGCGCAGGCGGAGCCTGTGCCGTTTCTAGATAACCCGGGGTTCGAGCCGATCGGTACCGGTCTTGAGGGACCGCAGAAGTTTGGTTGGTCGTACGACAATCGCGTGCAGGAAGCGATCTCGCTCAAGCAAGAAAATGTGTTGCAAGGTAAAACTTGCCTCACCATGGTCAGTGACGGCGAGCCGACTTGGGTGAGAAGCAATAAATTCAGCGTTCCCGAAACGGGCCGCTTGTCTGTCTCAGTGATGATTCGGTCGGATGATCCGGACGCCCAACCGCCCTTGCGAATTTCGTTATTGGGCGATGATGGACGGCACATTTATTATCGCTATGGCAGTATCGTCGGCCAGTCCCGCAAGATTTCGCAGGAGTGGCAGGAATTCGCCGTACACTTCGACGACCTACCACTCAATCAGACGCAGGGCGAATTGCAAATCGGTTTTGATTTAATGGCGGCCGGTCATGTGGATATTGACCGAGTTCGCCTGTTCGACCGTTGGCTAGATGGGCAAGACAGTCGGGCCCTAACCCAATTACTGGCACTTGCTGGATATCAACTCAGCGACAAACAAAATGTGGACCGCTGTCGTCGTATCCTCGAGGGGTATTGGCCCCGTTTTCTAGAAGAATTTTTTCCCGAACCGGGCTCAGAAACCGGGGTTCCCGAGGCAACTTCCACAAACCGTTCAGCTCAAGTGCCTCAATCGCCCGCAAAGACCGACGAATCGGTATCTCCCAAGCGTTAATCGTTCAAACCTGCTTTGAATGAACGGCTTTCAAAAAAAATGGCATCGGTTGAATCCAGATCGCTTTAGCCGGCGAAAGCTCTTTTGAATCGCGAGAAAACAAAATGCGTATCGTGGCCACGAGACCTTTTATTCGTGAATTAAAGCAACAACAACAACAACTATCACATCGAAACTTTGGAAAAATAACCATGAAGAAATTCTCTTTCGCAATCGCAGTCGTCGCTGTAGCCCTGATGTCCACCAACGCAATGGCCCAAGAGTGCCCTTCGCAGAAGCGAATGAACACACAGCTGACATCGGCACCCGCCGCTGCAAAGGCCAAGGACGATATCGTAACCACCGCAGTCAAAGCTGGTTCTTTCAAGACATTGGCAGCTGCACTGACCGCTGCTGATCTCGTAGGTGCATTGCAAGGCGACGGCCCATTCACCGTATTTGCTCCCACCGACGAAGCTTTCGCAGCTTTGCCAGAAGGTACCGTTGCTACATTGCTGAAGCCAGAAAACAAAGCAAAATTGCAAGCAATCCTGAAATACCACGTCGTACCCGGCAAAATCATGGCTGGTGACGTACTGAAAGCCATGGAAGTAGAGACTTTGGAAGGTTCTAAGGCCCCCATCGGTCTGACCATCGGCGGAGCAAATATCGTAAAAACAGACATTGATTGCTCAAATGGCGTGATTCACGTCATCGATCGTGTTATCATTCCTGAGTAGTTAAGGGAAGGATCTAGCCTCCCTTATGTTGCTAGTCCATTATAGATTCCGCAAGGAAGCTGAAGCACGAGTGTCAGAATCCCTGCTTGAAAAGATAGCCAGTGGCGACAGGTCCGCAGTATCAGATTGTGTCAATCGGTACGGCGGACTTGTCTGGTCACTTGCACGCCGCTTCACTGGATCCCAGGCTGACGCCGAAGATGCGGTTCAGGAGATTTTTATATCTCTATGGAAGTCAGCAGAGCGTTTCGATAGTTCGAAAAGCTCGGAAACGACCTTTGTCGCCATGATCGCTAGGCGGCGACTAATCGATTTGAATCGCAAACGGCAAACTGCATCGCGAGCGATTCCTTCGCAGCCGATTGAAACGTCCGAGCCTGTCACTGTTAGTGATCCCACCGCTCAGGTCGAGTTGTCCGATGATGCCACTGAGGCATTAAGAGTCTTGCACGAATTGCCGAATGATCAGCAAGAAGCTATTAAGTTGTCCGTCTACAGCGGACTGACCCACATCCAAATTGCCGAGCGAATGAATTTACCTCTCGGTACCATTAAAACTCATATCCGTCGCGGACTCGTCCGGGTTCGCGAAAAACTAAATCAATCCGTCGTAGTCAATCAGGGAGGATCTTCATAATGTCGACATCCCCCTCCTCGTTACGAGATTATTGCGACGACCTCTTGGTGCAAAAAGCAGTCTACGGTCTAGTACCCGGGCAAGCCGAAGAACTAGACAGCATCATGGATCAGTTGAGTCTGACCGATGATGCCAGCTTTGAGGCAGTCATCGGAGCATTGGATTCCGGTTTCGCAGGTATGGATTTGGCTGGCTGGGATGCGGAGTTACCGACCCACTTGCAAGATCAGGTGCTCAGCGAGGCGGCCGACTATGTCGATGGACCGGTCCCGGCGACGCAAACTCAAACACGACGAACAAAGTACGTATCACCTGCTGCGGAGGCACCTCGGCCTCAACCGCCGCGGGCTAAGGTATCGCGGATTGGTTGGAACGCACGGGAAAAGTTTCTTGGACTCGTAGCGGCAGCCAGTTTGGCGGTCGCGGTGTTGTCTCTAGCCGGTGCATTGCGAACCGCTGATCAAGCAACCGAACCTGTTGCCCTATCTCAAACGACCAATCAACAGTTGGAATCGTTGGTGGCAACGACAGGCACTCAACGCTTTGGGTGGAGCAATCCAACCAATGATCCCGCCGTCTCGGATTTGGGCGGTGAAGTTGTCTGGAACGACGCGGAGCAGAAAGGCTTCATGGTTTTTGAAGGCCTGCAGGTCAACGATCCAACGCAGCAACAGTACCAACTGTGGATCTTCGATACGGCTCGAAACGATGCTTTGCCGGTCGACGGAGGCGTATTTGACATCGACTCGTCGGGTCAGGTCATCATACCGATCGACAGCAAACTCTCGATCACGCAAGCCAAGGCGTTCGCGGTCACACTGGAAAAGCCGGGTGGCGTTGTGCAATCCAAACGAGAACGGCTGCCGCTTCTGGCAGGTGAGATCTAACCACTCAGCTGCTTTCAGCGATGATGGTGATGATCACGGCTAATACTAGCAGGCTCGCACCTGCCAATCTGATGTACATCGTCTTCCTTGGCATGCTCAGTTCGTTGCCACCAAAATAGCTGGCCAACATCCAAGCGAAGATCACGCCCCACAATCCGCGTAGGCTGTAGATCACGTTGATGGTATCGGCCCGAGCAAAGGTGGAAACGGAATAGACGAGCAGAGATGCTTGGATCGCTACCAGTAAACTGCCAAGCGACAGGCTTTTCCAGCGTTTTTGCCGAAGTTCAGAAAGGGGCGTCGCGACTTTTAAGAAACCGAGCGAAAAGATCCCCACAAACCAAAAAGAGACGGTGGCTAGATAACCAGTACCCCAATGCGGTGTGAAAGATTGCACGCAGAGGTCAAAAAATGCGAAACAACATGCACCCGAGAAGGCCAAACAGGCGGTAACTAGCACATTGGAGCGACCCTGCTTGGGCACAAAGTAGTTAATCAAGAACACACCGCTGGCAGCCAACAATGCGGCTAGCCAAATCGCGTTTGGTGGTGTCGAGTGAGACGTTATGGTCATCAAAAAGGCGACCACGATGACCTTCAAGCTCGCCACCGGTGTGGCTACCGAGACGTCACCAACGCTGACCGATGTGAGGATTAAACTTTGGCCAGTAATGTAAAGTAACGCGATGACTGCTGGTTGCCATAAGTAGTCAATGCCCGGCCATTCGCCCCCTAGCAGCAAAAAACCGGAGAAAAAGATCGCTGCCAAGCTGTTGGCTAAAAAGATAGACGACCATGCGTTGATACCCGAACCCGTAGCTCGCTTGAGAAAGAGAGCTCCAAAGGTAAACAGCAAGCTGGCGGCAAAGGGAAATAAGAGGTAAATCTTGGGACCTGTCTCGATCAGATAAGCATTTGCGAAACCAATTTTGGCCGATAACACGAGCTTCGGCTATGGGCGTCCCCGAGATTTTCGCATCACCATCGGTACAACCTCGTCCTCGGTACGATGATTGCTCCTTACTGCTTCGCTGTCAGCCGCCTTAACGTTCTGCACGATTTGTCATTTCGCGAATGACAGGTGCCAGATCTTGCCAGTGATCTTGTTCGACGAGCTTCCAGGCCCAGTTTCCGGCCGCGGTGGCCGGCAGGTTCATCCGTGCCTCGTTGCCGAGTCCTAGGTAATCCTGCATAGGAATGATCGCTGTGTTCGCTTGGGAATTCAGAACGGCCTGGACCAGCTGCAAATGAATAGCTTGGGAGGATTCGGGATTCTGCTGGAGTGCTTCTTTTAACAGACGCAGGGTGGTTTCATCGCTGATTTCTAATTGTTGGTTGTACCAACCAAGAATCGTTTCATTGTCGTGCGTACCGGAATACGCAAAACAGTGTTCGGGATAAAATTGGGGACGATGGAAATTGTTGTCCTCGGAACCAAATCCAAACTGCATGACCCGCATCGTGGGAAAGTCGAGTGCGGTGCGTAACGCGTTGACTTCTGCGGTAATTAAGCCCAAGTCTTCGGCAACGATTGGCAGGCTACCAAATTGGGATTCTGCGGCCCGAAATGGTTTCTCCCCGGGACCGCTAACCCAACGCCCTTGCGTGGCGTCGGCAGCATCGGCGGGTATCTCCCAGAAGGCTTCGAATCCGCGGAAGTGATCGACGCGAATGATATCGAATTGCGAAAGCGAACGTTGGAATCTTTGGTTCCACCAGCGGAAGCCGTCGGCTTCCATGACATCCCAACGATAAAGCGGATTGCCCCATTTTTGCCCCGTCTCACTGAAATAATCTGGCGGTACGCCGGCCACAAATTCTGGTTGACCAGTGGCATCTAGTTGGAACTGGCTTTGGTTGGCCCATACATCGGCGCTCTGGTGATCTACGAAAATCGGCAAATCACCGTAGATCTTTATTCCCAACTGATTGCATTGCTGTTTAAGCGATCGCCACTGCTGATCAAAAATGAATTGCTGGAATTGGGAAAAGCGAATTGCTTCTACGTGTTGTTTTCGAAATGCGTTAATGGCGGCGGCGTCACGCGTGCTCAGATCTTTGGGCCATTGAGTCCACTCAAAATTTCCGCAGACCCTGCCGATGGCTTCAAAAAGTGAGAACTCGTCTAGCCAATAGGCGTTTTCGCCGCAGAAATCTTTTAACGTGTCGTGTTTCGCTAAATCTGCCGACGCCCTTTGGAAAGCGTCAATGAAGAACTGTTCACGAATTTGATGCGCGACCGCGTAATCGACCTGTGATGAGTCAGGATTTGGATCAAATTGGTGAACCAAGGACTTTAATACCGTTGGGTCGCCCCAGTTTTGGGACAACATATCCTCGGGCGAGATTAAGTCGGCATTACCAGCAAAAACAGAGTAGCTGCTATATGGCGAGTTACCGTTGGCTGGTGGGCAGACCGGGAGAATTTGCCAGATTTTCTGTCCGCTGCGATATAGAAACGCAGCAAAATCGCGGGCAGACGGGCCGAGATCGCCGATCCCCAAATGACCGGGGAGGCTGGAGATGTGTAATAAGATTCCTGCAGACCTGGGAAACTTCATATCAGTTCCAAAAGTTCTATGTCCGTGTCCATTCTGGCAATGACCGTAGCCGTCTACTGATGCTTGCGTAAGCAAGACACCGGCAGACTGAAAAGGGAGCAGTTAGGGAGGCCGCCCAATGCGGGGCCTCCGCCGACTACTGCCTGTCAATCATCGCGAGATTCGCGAAGCCTGCGGCCAATATGGAATGCTTATCGGCAACTCTTGGAGTTGGCGTTACTTACTATCAGCGGTGGTGCTGGAATTATCTTTGGGTGCCGACACACTGTCAGCCTTTTTTTTACCTCATCAGCCCTTTGGCAGGTCACCTGCACAGCCCGCAAAAACGACGCTCCCTAAAAACAGCGAGACCAAAAACCATGTTGTTTTCGACATAATAGTGCTCCAAAATTTGCTTGATGGACTACGACTTCTAGTAAAACCTCGGAATGAAAAACAACATTAACCAAGGAAACTCCCGTGGCAGAGTTTGTTACCCATTCAATCGGAACGATCAAAGGGAGTTATTCAAACCTTAGGCTGTTCGAGAAATTTGCTTTCTCATGGCAACCGACGGTTGTTCGGTGAGCGAGCATGTTGTCGTCGCTTAAAATTCCCGTACCGGTGCGTTGAGGTTTTTTTCTCGAAAATGATTTGTTTTGAGCTGCGTTTTCACGCTTCCGTGGGGGCCTCAGCAGCGGGTTTCGTGGGCGGTATTTCTAACAATTCGTGCAGTTGTTGTTCCACAGCGACCATCACGCTGTCGTGTTTATATTGGCGATCTCGTTTTGTGGGGACTGGAATTGCTGAGCCAATGCGAACGGTCGCCGACATCGGACGATGAATACGTGTGCTGCCTGTCAGATCGAATTCGAACTTTTCAACCGTTTCCAAAAGGCGT
>JAAEPL010000466.1 GCA_024232675.1 Planctomycetaceae bacterium | reverse complement strand
GTCGACTGTACGGCGGGAAATCAGAAGGCAACCGCTGGAAATAGCCGATCCATTCGCCTGCAAAAACCGCAGCTCTTCCTCAAGAACGGCCACCAGAGACTGGTAACCACTCTAGCGGTCCGGGCTCCAACTGGACGAGGATGCGGCGTTATCGAGCGTCTCGAAATTCAGCTCGTTACCAAATTGGATGTCAATATCCTTTTCCAATCCTGGCTCTGGCAACATCGGAGCCTTGACGTTGTAATTCCGGCTCGGTTGAGCGGGTGCCATATTATCGAATCTCATATTCAGGCTCTGCTTCAATATCCGATTGTCAGCCGTTCGGTATTGCACATCGCAGATCAAGCGATCACTGTTTGTAATTTTCTGGTCCTGCTGCAACGCCACGTGAATGCCTGGCTGCATACCCGCCTGATCGTTGATCCAGCCGGCAACGGTTTGATTTGGGAACTGACTCTCGAAAACGGTAATACCGCTCCCTGGTTCATACATCCGCAGCCTGATGTCACCCGCGAGAGGAAGAATGGCTCCCTGTTCATCCAGCGGCCTGAGTAACAAACGCACTGTCTCGGAACCTTGGGGCTGCAACTGCACGACCTCCACCGATTGAATGAAGCGAGCCATCTCTGCGTTGGATGGTCCACTGGCCATACCGCCCGTCATACGCGGTGAAATCGTCGCCGGCACGACCGCCCGCGATTGGGGGTAATAAGGGACTCCCGACCAATTACTCATGCCTAAAACGGATTGTGCGCTGCCGTTCCCGGGAACTTGCCGCGGTGCGGTTTGCGATGCTGGTTGGCCCATCCGCATCATGTCGGACTCATACATCGCCTTTAATTCGTAATACTGATTCTCTAATTGAATGTTTTCAGCGCGCAGATTCGCAATGGCGGTCTGGCAGTAGGGGTCGCTTCGACAACCGCTAAACAGGCCGGTCACCACAATGGAGATTGCAATCGTCATGAGTAACGAAAGACGCACAATAAACCCCGCATGAATGGAAGTCGCCGACAAAGCCAACACACTCTGCCAGAATCCATCGTTTACGGGAAAACTAGATATTGAATCAACACCATTTATTTCAAACTTGCCACCAGCACCCTGTTTCTCGAATCAAACGTGCTAGCAAACAAAAACGGAGCCGCTATTTCGACGTGAGGTTCACGTGCTGGGGCGGCCCCGTATGCTTCAGTAAATTCGAAATAAAATCTAGCCAGACGTCGTTTCGCTCATCAGTTCCACGACTTTATCGATCAAATTATATTCCCGAGCCTGCTCGGAAGTCATGAAGTTATCGCGGTCGGTATCCTCTTCAATTTTTTCAAGAGAGACGCCTGTATGCTTGATCATGATTTCATTGAGTTGTCTTTTGACGGCCGTCAGGTGTTCCTTGTGAATCAAAATTTCTTCGGCCGTGCCCTGCATTCCCGCCAGCGGTTGGTGGATCATGATGCTGGCATTCGGTAAGGCGTGCCGTTTACCGGCAGCGCCAGCCTGCAACAACAGTGCTCCCATGGAGGCCGCCTGCCCAATGCAATACGTAGCAACATCGCAGTTGATGAACTGCATTGTGTCGTAGATTGCCAGGCCGGCCGTGACACTACCGCCAGGCGAGTTGATGTACAGGTGGATATCAGCTTTGGGGTCTTCGGATTGCAGGAACAGCATTTGCGCCACAATGGCATTTGCCAATTCAGCGGTCACCTGCGTTCCCAAAAAGATAATACGATCCTTCAGCAGACGACTGTAAATATCGTAAACACGTTCTTCACGACCGGTGTTATCAACAACGTACGGGACGTATGACATTCTCTAAAACTCCAGCGATGGTTTTTTTCAATTTGAGCGAGCGAGGCGAATAAAGTCTTCTGAGTAGGATTCCGACGATTAATCGTCGGCATCTTCATCGTTGGTTTGACGCACAGTGATTTCGTCGACCATGCCATACTCTTTGGCTTCTTCTGCCGTCATGAAGAAGTCACGATCAACGTCTTTCGCGATCTGTTCGACGGGCTTACCAGTGTGGTCAGCTAAAATATCGTTCAGTGTTTGCCGATTTCTTAGTATTTCGTTGGCCTGAATCTCGATATCGCTCACCTGCCCACTGACGCCACTGTATGGCTGGTGGATCATGACGCGTGAGTTTGCCAAAGCGAATCGTTTCCCTTTCGTACCCCCGGCCAACAACACAGCCGCACCGCTGGCGGCCTGGCCTACGCAATAGGTCGCGATGGGGCAGGACATGATTTGCATGACGTCGTAAATCGCTAAGGTCGCGATAACGTCTCCACCGGGTGAGTTGAGATAGAAGTGAATGTCTTTTTTGCGATTTTCACTTTGCAGGTAAAGCAACTTCATAACGAGATCGTTGGCGTTGCCGGTGTGGATCTCACCCTGCAAAAATACGATTCGGTTTTCTAAAAGCAAATCGCCCAGTGTCATCGTTCGTTGACGCTGATATTGCTGGTAGGAATAAGCTATGTCCATTCCCGGTTTCTCGGGATTGATGCCAATCGGCCGTTGCTTTCCACCGGGGGATAATTGCGTGTCAATATTTGAAAGTGGGTCGTGCATCATTCGACGAAAATCCTGAACTTTAAAAGCATCCTAGGAACAATAGCGAGCGTCAGGGCGGTTTGGGCACAAACCAATTTCCTGACGATCAGATCAAGCTAACGCTTTTTGAAAATAGCGACAAGGGCAGGGGCCACCCGCAAACCAGCGGGGTGGATTTTCCGTTCCAAAGAACGAATTAGATTGTCTTAGCGATGGCAAAATAAACCGTCTGCCGAGCCGAGATGGCGGTCTACCGCGACCGGTTGCAACCACCCCAAAAGCCAGCCTTTAGCGCCTTCTGGAATGAAAAGCGTGGCAAAACCCTGCCAAACAAAAACAGGGGATCGTCACATTCAGCGACGGATCCCCTGGGTATTCGTTAATCTAGCGTTTGTGTGCCCGATCTAGTCTTTGCTATCGGGGAGACCTTCGCTGCCTGCATCCGCGTATTTCGCTTCGGGAATACTCTCACCGCTGCGATTTCCTGAGACGAAAAAGTCGATGGCCACAGTTTCGTTGGCAGACTCATCAACCTTAGGCTTGATCGCTTCGAATTCAGCGTGCTCTTCGATAAGGGCCAGCACTTTTTGCTCGATGATCATGTTTCGCAAGGCATCCATTTGTCCGGTTCGTTCCAAACGAGCTCGGACACGGCGTGGAGAGTCATTGCGTTGAGCGGCGATTTTCATGATTTCCATATCGAAATCTTGATCCGTCTCTTCAATCTGCTCGGCTTCGGCAATGCGTTCTAGGATAAAGTGCTCTTTAAGCGTTGTTTCCGTACGTTTCATCACGTTTTGACGCAGTTGATTTTCCTGAGCCTGAATATCAGGTTCGGCGAAACCGCTGGATCGCAATTCAATAATCGCACGGTCCATTTCACGACGAGATTGACGTTTCAGCAAATCTTGGGGCAATTCCCAAGTGGCTGATTCCGTCAATAAGGCACTGATCTGTTCGCGAATTTCCTGCCGTTGGGCGTATTGCAACCGACTGCCCAAGTTATCTTTCATCACATCACGGAGGGCGTCTAGCGAATCGAACCCTAGCTTCTCGGTGACCTCGGCAATGTCCGCCGCGGCAACCCGCTTGACGTCCAGCAGGCGAATCGTCAGATCGACTTCTTTGCCCTGCAAATCTTCATTCGAGGCGAATTCACTGACTTTCACTGTCGCGGTCTTTTCAGCCCCAGCCTCTTCGCCCACCAGCAACTCCCCGAAACTCTCGAGTTGAGCATCCCCAAAACTTAGCGTCGGTCGCAACTCAATAAGTTGCTCACTGACCTTGGCGATCTCTTTGTCTTCATGGCTGGCAACGATATCGACGACGATGAAATCACCCAACTGGGCGGCCTCTTCTACCGGCACCATGTCGGCGGAGCGGGAACCCAGCTTCACAATCTCTTCGTCGATTTCCTCGTCTGAGAATTCCTGCTCGGTTCTTTTGAGCTTCATTCCCTTCCACTCGGGCATATCAAATTCCGGTCGGACCTCGATATTAAACTCGTAGGTCATTGGGCCTTCATCGGGGATATCAATCGATTCGAAATCGAAATCAGGCTCGCTGATCGCAGAGAAGTCCTCGTCATCGCTGATTTGAGCCAAGGAGTCCATGAGCAATGACCCTTTGACCTGGTCTTCCACCTGCTCGCGGAACCGATTTTCCACCAATTTCCGGGGGGCTTTCCCCAGTCGGAAGCCTGGAACTTCGGCCTTGGGGGCCAAATCATCAAATTTCTCAGAAAAATATCGCTCGATGTCGTCCCGGGGGATGGTGACGGTCACGTGCCTTTCGCAGGCACTGGTTTCGTCAACTTTAACGATCAAGTTCAACTTTTGCTTTTCGGCGTCCTCGGTAAGGAGCTCATTTTCGACGTCTGTATTCACAATGCTATTCCTGAATGTTGCGGGGGGTTTTCCCTTTTGAACTCGACGACCCCAGCAAACGAATGGGGGAAGAATTTCCTGCCTCTATTTGAGCCGCTCAAGGGGTCACAGCATCAAATAGCCGGCTGTTTTATGAAATCAATCGCTAATGAATTTCCGGTCCGTCCATAAAAAAAGAGCGGGTGAAGGGATTCGAACCCTCGACATTCACGTTGGCAACGTGACGCTCTAGCCACTGAGCTACACCCGCTGAATTGGACCGTATATTTTCCTGATTTTAACTCAGCATTAAAGATTGTAAAACCGGTTTAAGTTCCCGGCAATCGGGGTGTAAGGGAAATTAGGCCGCAACTAACTGCTTGCTGTAGCGTCTGATTTGCCTTAGTGGACGTTTTGAGCTACACTATCGCAGTCTTAAGTTGCGAACCGGTTCGAAAGATCGCTGCATAAAGCCCCGAGTACTTACATGGGTTCGGAATTCGCAATGCAAAAACTTTACCCTTTTCAGGAATCGAGAAGCGGCGATCAACTCATTCCCGCTTACACACGTACAAGTTTATAAAAACGATCGATACCCACAAGTAGCAAATCACCTTAGTTAGGGGTGATTATGGCCTAAAAAGTGGCAACTTGTGGACAACTGGCACTTAGACCCAGCACACGGAGGTTTCAGATCGAGTATTCGGTCTGCTGGCATCGGCTTTGCCTTTAAGCTCTCCAACTTTTCATATGCTCAACATCGCGCAAAAGGACTTTTCATACATGTTACAAGCCAAATTGGTTGTCATCGGTGGTGCCAAGGCGACGGAAATATCCCTCACGCTACCCGCCGTTATTGGGCGGGGCCGAGATGCCAGCCTAACGCTACCCCATCCATTGGTAAGCCGAAATCACTGCCAACTGTTCGAAAGCGACGGCATGCTGCATGTGAAAGACCTGAATTCCTTAAATGGCACCTACGTTAACAGTCAACGGATCGAAGACACTGCCACGCTCGAGCCTGAGCAATTGCTGACGATTGGAAATGTGACGTTTCGGGCGATGTACAGCCCCACGGATGCCAGCATTGCTGAAGTCGAACCTTCCTCCTCCAACGTGATCGAGTTTGAAGAGGTCGGCTCATCGCCCGAGTCAGACAGCCAACTGGACCCCGCCGACGCAAATTTTGAAAACCGACCGACCGAGGAAAAAGCCCCTCAAGAAGAACAACACGCTCTGGTACCCGAAAATGCATTTACCAAGACCGTGCACGTCGATGAATTAAGCCAATCCAGCGATATCCTCGACGAACTTGGCGAAGATTTAGCACCTGGCTCGCCCGAACATTCCATCCTAGCGGCTCTGCAGGACGTCGGTTTGGGTGGAAACGGACCCGAACAAGCCAAAATGACTGATCTCCGCTCCCAGTTACCGGGAGAAATGAAACCCGAAGTGAGTCAAATGGACGGGCTGGTGGTAGATCCGTCTCAGGCCCCCGCCGAAAAGGTCGACATCCCCGAACTCGACCTCAACGAGTCGGCCAACGACAAGGTCGAGTCCAACGAATCAGCGCTGGGCACTTTCATTCGCAACCTCCCTCGCTGACCCAACTGGTGTGGAGTTACGATGAAACCTCCTTCTGAAATCGACCAATTGCTTATCCAGCGGATCCGCAGCGGAGATGTTGACGCATGGAGTCAATTGATCGCCCGTTACGAAGGCCGGCTTTTGGCGTTTGTGGAAAACCGCTTAACCAATCGCAGCGCCAGTGAGGATATTGTCCAGGAAACGCTGGTGGGCTTTCTCAACAGCCTCCCCAATTACGATGGAAGACGCTCACTGGAAGCCTACCTGTTCACCATCTGTTCCTACAAATTAACGGATTACCTGCGTCGCGAAGGCCGGCGGCCGGCCATTCCTTTTTCATCCAGCTCCGATTCCAGCGGTGACTGGCAGATCGCCGGTCACGCCAGACCCGCCAGCAGCATTGCACGTAGCACTGAACGTAAACGTCTGGAAGAAGATGCATTGGTGGAGGCCATTGCCAATCAGGTCCAACGTTGGCAGGAACGAGGCGATTGGCTCAAATTGAAGTGCATTGAGATGCTCACGGTTCGCGGCATGGCAAATAAAACGGCAGCTGCCAACTTGGGTATCACCGAACAGCAGGTAGCCAACTTCAAGTTCGATTTTCTCTCACGATTACGAACTTTGATCAAACGTAAGAATCTCTCGCAAGATGTCTTCCCCGAACTCTACGACGAATAAACGAAAGTCCAACCGGACTTGTGTCATTTATTTGTTGCCCGTTTCTGGCGGTTCAATTAATTGCCCCATCACGATTTGATGCACCTCCCGAGCCTGCTCCGCGGTCATCTGCTGCGGATCGTAATGCATACAGATTTTCTGCTCGCCGGCGTATCTCAGCGTAGCGAATCCTAATGGAGTATTTTTACGCAGCGGCACCATCAAACCCACATTTTCCACCAGCAGATCTCCGGCTTTCAACTTGCCATCCTGCCGTTCCAATTTCAAACGTTCAAAAGGACTACCCAAGTTCGTCACCACACTGGTTGCCCGACATACATCTTTGCTGGCAATGCGTTTCACCCACCCCGGCACCAGCGCAAAACAACGCATCAATAAAAGAAACGTCTTTTCCAAATTCCATTTTTTGATATTCCCCAGCTCATAATTCAAACCCCAAGTCATGCCTTGGGGATCGGCAAAGTCGCGATCGGTGCGATCTAGCTGGACAATACTGGCACGGTTGACGGCCGGTAAGCGACGATCAGAAAAATCGCGGATGCTGATCGGCACCACCAATCGCAACCATTCCCGAGGCTGATAAAGTCCCTGCGATTTCCGAAACTGATGAATCCCCAAAAAGACGCCACGCAAAATCAGCTCGTTAATCGTGGCCTTCCCCTCAGCAGCCTGCCTCCTTAAATCCTCAACTTGCTGAGCTGAAAGCGAACTGCTAATGACTTGAAAATCCTGGACCTCTGTGGCTTGCGGTGAAACCCGAGGCGGTACCACCGCTTGCACCTTCCGCAATAGAAACTTGCTGGCGCCCAGAATCGCAATCGGCTGCACCCACAGCTTGCCCAAGAACTCGCGTGTCAGCAGCTTGAGATGATTGCGTTTCGCCAACAATTGCGGGTTCGTTTCTCGAGAACGCGGCAGTTCAGATCCGGTCGATAACCGGTGATAGGTGAGCAGCCAATCGGCAACAAACTGCAGTCCGCCGCCGCCATCGGCCGCAGCGTGATGCATTCGAAAACTCAGGTGTGTGACATCCTGGCCCCGCCGCAATATAAATCGGGTTGCGAGATGATGCGCTAAATCGATCACGCGCAAATCGTTCTCAGGCGAGCCTGAACCCAAGGCCTCCGCTTGGGCCTTAGTAACCACCACCCACTCCAACGCCCGGGCTTCCGCAGGGTCCAACTGCCAGTAACGGCCGTCAAGCCTCGCCGCCACCATCGGATGCCTTTGGGCAGCCTCACGGAGCGCGGCCGTTGCATTTTCCAGATGCAGCGGCCCGCGGACGGTCAAGTCGCAACCAATCACATTCGG
>JAAEPL010000465.1 GCA_024232675.1 Planctomycetaceae bacterium | reverse complement strand
TTAACGAATGGCGGCAAGTGGCTACTCGGTATCTTCGGGGCCGGCATTTTTATACCGCATCCCACCTGGTTTGTAGGTCTTGACTTGGGTTTTTTCGAGGTGGATCAATTCTTTGTCGCTCGATAACCAGATCGTGAAATCATAATTTTTCTCGGGTTCCAGGCGCAGTTCCAATTGCAGCGGCTGACCGTCTTTACCCAATTTCTCAAATGCCGTTAAAATTTCAGTTTTGTCAAAAGATGACCTGATCACGACATCATTGACGAGGCGACCGGTACGATTCCAGGTGAAGTCTATTTTGCTTGGAACCGCACGTGTGCTCGCGGCGATCGATGCTTCGAGGGGATAATCCAGGTAGTCTCGCTCCCCGTTATAGTATTCAACAATATCAATGCGATCGTCCCGTGGTACCAGGCCGTTAAACCGGGGCTGCCAGTGGTAGCGTTGGTGGTAGCGATGCCAGCGGCCGAAAGGTACACCGTTTTTTTTCAATTCAGCGACCGCCTCTGGCGTTTTAAGGATTTCCTCGATTTCCGAACGGATGAATTCTTCACGCGTAATATCGGGATTATTGATGATCCGTTTCCAATCGCCTTCTACTTTTTCGGCTTCGCCGAAAAATACTTCGGTGCGTCGATTAATACCCCATAACCAGACTGCAACCACACCCCCCGGGGCGACTCCGACAACAATCACATCGTAGGTAATTTGCCCACCTTCGTTCGGGCTATAAAAACCGGTCTGAAACAATTCCAGAATTTTGTCATATGGCAGATCGAATTTGCCACGATAAAACTGATCTTCGGTGTAGGAAAAAAAGGTGATGCTTAAACGATTGGGCAAAGGCTTTAAATCATCTCCGACAACATGCGAAGAACGACCTTTTCCCCACCCATTATGGAGAGCGACTCGATTCGGAACGTACAGCGAACCGCTGCCATCGTGATAAAAAAGGCTGCCTGATACGATTTCCATCAAATTTTTCTTCGG
>JAAEPL010000464.1 GCA_024232675.1 Planctomycetaceae bacterium | reverse complement strand
TGCTGCTCTCACGCAAATGGCAGAGAAGTTTGAGGTGATTTGATGACAGATTTATCGCGCTATCATGATTTGATGAGTGATCTTTTTGCCGTCGCGAAGGAGGAAGATCCTGAGAGGTTCCGACTCACGGAAGCGCAGGTTGCGTTTTTTCATGAGCACGGGTATTTGGCCGGAGTGCGGCTGTTGAATGAGCCTCAAATTGAACATTTACGAAATGAGCTGCGCGAATTTTTTGAGCCCAATCACAGCGGTCAGGATTATTGGCATGAGTACCATTCCAACGAATCGACGGATCCCAATCAGGTGCTTTTTCATGCCTTAGGGGCTTGGCGTTTGCGGCCAGGGTTTCATGACCTGTTGTGGAATCCCGCCTTCACCGAACCTGCAAAGCAATTGTTGGATGGTCCGGTGAGGTTTTGGCATGACCAGTTGTTTTGCAAACCGCCCCAGCACGGCGGTGTCGTGGCCTGGCACCAGGATTATTCTTACTGGACTCGGACGCAACCCATGCAACATCTAACCTGTTGGATTGGTCTCGATGACGCCACCGTCGACAATGGTTGCCTGCGGTACATACCAGGCAGCCATCTTTGGGACCTGTTGCCAATTACCGGATTGGCAGGTGACATGGATGCGATTGAAGAAGTGCTTACCAACGAGCAATGGCAACAAATGCAAGCTCCCGTTTTGATTGAATTGAAGGCTGGGGAATGTGCTTTTCACCATCCCTTAATGGTTCATGGATCGACAGAGAATCGCTCGGCTCAACCGCGAAGGGCGACGGTCTTAAATGTGGTGAAGGATGGCGTTTGTTCATTTGCAAACGAACCGCTACTCAAGGGAATTCCAACGATCCCCGTGGGCCAACCGCTGGACGGTCAGTTTTTCCCCCGGTTGTCTAAATAGCGACCGTTCTTAGAGGCTTGTTTCCGGCAATTCGCTGTTTAGAGCCAGCGACCACCGCCATTTAATTCCTGCTTCGATCGGTCGCAGAGTAGCAAGTGGGGCGTTATAATTTGGGTTTGAGATAATGAAAACCAGCAGCAAAACAAGGAAACCCATGATGCAATATGCTTTTTCGCTCGCAGCTCTTCTCGTACTGGTCGGATGCCCCTTAGCGGTTGCTCAGGAGGATTCACCAAAGTCGGGCGAGGAAATTGTTCTTTTTGATGGAAAGAATCTCGATCAATGGCGCGGCTATGGTCAGGAGGCCATCGGCTCGGGATGGAAAGTTGAGGATGGCATCCTGAAATTTGATGGCTCGGGCGGTGGTGACATCATCACCAAGGAGACCTTCAAAGACTTTGAATTCGTGTTTGATTGGGCGGTCACGGACGGGGCCAACAGTGGGGTGATGTACAAGGTTAGCCTGGGTGATAACGCGCCTTACCTTAGCGGGCCGGAATACCAAATCCTTGATGATGCTAAACACGGTGATGGTAAGAATCCGCTCACTTCAGCCGCCTCGCTTTACGGCTTGTACTCCAGTGGTGACGCAAAACCTAATCCGGTGGGTGAGTGGAACCAAGGTAAAATTGTTATTTCAGGGAATAAGATTCAGCATTGGTTAAACGGTAAATTGGCAGTGGAAGCCGAGTTGGGTAGTCCTGACTGGAATGAGCGATTGAACAAGAGTAAGTTCAAAGATTGGAAAAAGTTTGCCGTAAATAAAGAGGGGCATCTTTGTCTTCAGGACCATGGAAACGAGGTTTGGTTTCGCAACTTGAAAGTTACCAAACTGGATAAAGACAATTAAAACCCGTTCCGAGTTGGGATAGTCTGAAACAGGTTTCGCCACCATGACAACTCGGTTGCGTGTAACTTCTATCGAGAGATACCATCTCTACGATGACACGCCTGAAAACCCGAATGTGATTGGTTGCGACTTGACCGTCCGCGGGCCGCTGCATCTGGAAAATGCAACGGCCGCGCTCCGTGAGGCTGCCCAAAGGCATCCGATGGTGGCGGCGAGGCTTGACGGCCGCTACTGGCAGTTGGACCCTGCGGAAGCCCGGGCGTTGGAGTGGGTGGTGGTTACCAAGGCCCAAGCGGAGGCGTTGGGTTCAGGCTCGCCTGAGAACGATTTGCGCGTGATCGATTTAGCGCATCAACTCGCAACCCGATTTATATTGCGGCGGGGCCAGGATGTCACACACCTGAGTTTTCGAATGCATCACGCTGCGGCCGATGGCGGTGGCGGACTGCAGTTTGTTGCCGATTGGCTGCTCACCTATCACCGGTTATCGACCGGATCTGAACTGCCGCGTTCTCGAGAAACGAACCCGCAATTGTTGGCGAAACGCAATCATCTCAAG
>JAAEPL010000463.1 GCA_024232675.1 Planctomycetaceae bacterium | reverse complement strand
CAAATCAGCCAAAAGCTCAAAGATATTTTTGGTACGCCTCAACTGCCAGTTCGTCACAGCGATCGTTCTCGGGGTGCCCACTGTGCCCGGCAACGCGTGTATATTTCACGGAATGCTTTTGCAGCAAGACGTCCAATTGCTGCCACAATTCCAAATTCTTCACGGGGACCAGTTTGGATTTTTCTTTTCGCTTCCAGCCATTCTTCTTCCACTTTGGCATCCATTCGGTCATGCCCTTACCGACGTAGACGCTGTCCGTAAACAGCTCGACGCGGACCGATCGTTTCAAACGGGACAGACCCTCCACGACAGCTTGCAATTCCATGCGATTATTCGTCGTTTCGTCGGTACCACCCGATGCCTCCGATTCATTTCCGGTCGGCAGATGCCGTAAAATCAATGCCCAACCTCCTGGACCCGGGTTTCCACTACAGGCGCCATCGGTGTAGAGCTCTACTTCAATCGGAGGTGATTCCGTCATAACTGCTTGCGACCTCTCGGGGGCACGAAAATAAATCGTTTGATAACAGGAAGGGGCAGGGCAACGACCAAGTTTCTTGGTAAGCCTGAGCCTGCAGAGACACTTGCGAAACCAATCCTACGGCAACGAGGGATTTTCCGATACGGGAGCGTCTTTGGCTGACTCCGCAGCGGCCACCGCCCCAGCGTCTAGCACCGGCGTGTTAGCGGCCCGGCTCATGTCAACACGCTGGCCTTTATTGAACTCTTCCAGCTGGTCGGCCAATACGGATTGAATACCCGGTAATTTTTCATGATGGCGTGGCAGGATCACAGTAAACACGCTGCCCTTTCCAACTTCACTGTCTACCTCGATCGTACCGCCCAACAAAATGCACAGCTCGCGTACGATGGAAAGGCCCAACCCGGTGCCGGAGTGCTTTCGAGTCAGCGAATCAACGCCGATGGTCGACGGCGCTTGGCGGAACTTCTCGAAGATCATCGTGCGATCTGCTTCCGCGATTCCCACACCCGTATCGTGCACTTTCAACACCACATCCTCACCTTGCTCGAATACCTCCACGTTAATTCGGCCTCCCTCGGGCGTGAATTTCACAGCATTCGAAAGTAGGTTCGTCAAAATTTGTCGGATCTTTCCGAGGTCCTGATTTAAGGGTTGAATATCATCAGCGAGATTGGTTTGCACCTTGATATTCTTTTTCTCAGCCATCGGACGGATCATCTCGCCCAGTTCTTCGACCAACGCCGCAACGGAAAATTCTTGTGTGCGAACTTCCGTTTTCCCTGCTTCCAGCTTAGCAAGATCGAGAATATCGTTAATCAAATCCAACAACACATGTCCCGAACCGCGTATATTTCGCGCGTACCCGCGTTGCTTGTCATTCAGGGCTTGGATTTCAGCGAGCACCTCTGAGAATCCAATGATGCTGTTCAGAGGCGTCCTCAACTCGTGACTCATGTTGGCAAGAAAATCACTCTTAATCTGGTTGGTCTCGTACAGCTTCATCGTCAACTGTGCCTGTTCATCCACCTTGCGATCCAAGTCAACATTGACGGCTTCTAATTCTGCCTGCGAGTCGGCTAGGTGACGCAACATTCGATTCAAGGCCTTAGAAAGTTCTTCGAACTCATCTCCGGTGTTGAGGTCAGATCGAACATCCATGTTGCCGTCCGAAACTTCTTTGATAACGCCTTGCAGATGTTTTAAGGGTTTGACGATGACATAGCGGATGATGATGTATAAAGCGGCGGTCGATAAAAACGCCGTAATAATGGCCGTGGCCAGCAGGATAGCCCGCGATTTAGTGATCCCTTCGTTGGCATCTTTATAAGACAGCGTCAGACGCATGACATACGTTGGAGGCAGAGGTTGCACCTTAGAGCTGAAACCAGGCACGTCCTCGGTTGGCAGCACGCTCCATTGATTCAGTTCCGCATTGTGAGTGGCAGGGGCATGACAACTAATGCACATGCTGGTGAAGACGATTGGCTGATAAAATTGGTAGCGATCGTCGGGTGCATACCGGTCGACGTACATTTCTGGAATATT
>JAAEPL010000462.1 GCA_024232675.1 Planctomycetaceae bacterium | reverse complement strand
CTGTAACCCTGATCAGTAACCAGACTGACTGCATCCAGTTTGAATTCTTTTGAATATTTCTTTCTTGTTGTCATCAATCGTTTCCTCAGTTAAGTTTCATTATCTCTTAACTGGGTGGTATCAATCTATTAGACCATGTCAAACGCAGTAGGATCACGAAAGTCTGCACAAGCCGGGATCGCCTCGGTGACACGGATTGGCGATTGCCTGGCTCCGGGAGCCATTTTCCACGCCACCTACGCCGGCCACCGTTATGCCCGCGAGCTCGACACCGACCCGTCGGAGCGCCTGTTCCGCCACGAATTTCCGGAGATCGCCCCTCGCTGATGACCTTGCCGCCACGGCCTCTACCTAGATGCTCTGGAAGGAGTCGAACTGATCGGGGCCGGCTAATGGGTGACCCCTTCGATTTTATGTCTCGATTATATGGATTCAGGCTTGAATAATATCGTTTGCCCGTTTATTGCCATCACGCCAGTGTTGAATCGAATTCGCGTAATATTCCAACACGACGATCGATCCCGGGTTAGCAATACACAAGCCGTCTATCACATCGACAAATCCACGCCCGACCAGCATATCCAGTGCCGCGGTTAATACATACTCGAAGGTGCGGGATGAAATATCAATCGGTGCCCCGGACTTTTTCAGATGCCCGATACGCGCCATGGCATCGGCTTTTAATTCCAGCTCACTTTTGGCGCGCTGCTGATTGTCGAGGACAATTTCCGCCATCAGCGCAATCGGCAGGATGGGGATTACATCACTGATATTTTGCATCAGTTTTGTCGCCAGTGTGCTTATCGCCTCGAATCGGCTCTCCGGGTCCAGCTGGCTGAACTCCAGATTTTTGTCTTTACAATATTGCCGGGTGGAAATCGGTTGACCGAAATTCACACTGGCATAACCAAATCGACGCCATCGGGCCCTGCGTTTCATCATCAGGGTTTTTATAAAAAACGCAAAACCGGTTTTAAAGACAAACCAGCCGCTGCGTTTTTCCACATCGGCATCCAGGCGTCGAATCAGGCTTTTATCTTCGATGACACGATCGTAATTAATTCCGGCCGGGATAAAGACGATATCACGGTCGATTTCAGGGTGGTAATCCCTGAGCATGTAATCCAGAAAGCCAAGGCGTGGTTCACGCAATTTTCCATCACGGGTGAGGCCGCCCTCGAGAAAGACGGCCTGGCACACACCCGCCCGGGTGGACAAATTGACATAGCGTTCCAGCACCCTGCGATACAGCGCATTGCGTGAATCTCGGCGAACAAAAAAAGCACCCATCGATTTGATAAGTGTTTGCAGTGGCCAGATGCGCGCCCATTCACCCACGGCATATGAGAGGGCGGTTTTTTCGGCCACCAGAAACGATACCAGGACATAGTCCATGTTGCTGCGATGATTCATAACAAACACGACGCTGCTTCCAGACGGGATATCCTTTAGCTGGTTGTTATCATAGAATCCGACCCTAACCCGATAAATCAGGCGGCCCACTTTTTTTGCAAGCCAGTAACCAAAACGAAAGTAAACATAGGCGTTGAATGTCGGTGCAATTTCAGTAGCGTATTTCAGGGCTTTGGCCTGCGCTACTTCCGTCGGCATATTGTTTTCCCGCGCATAATCCTTGATCGCCGCAATCACCTTGTCGTCAAAAATCAGCTGGTCAATGAGCGCCTGTTTGCGGGTCAGTTGGAATGGGCGAATTTCAATATCGAGCCGCGAGTTAACTTCTGCAATTACATAGTTGACCCGTCGACGCAGATACCAGCGCATGCCGGGCAGTAAAACCCTGTCCAGCATCAGTATCAGTGCAAAAACAAGGAGTAAAACAAATACCCAGTAGGGCAGTGAAATCGTATCTTCCATCGTCATCCATTATGGCGGCAATTGATTCTGGGACGCCTAATAGTACGCCTATTAGGGGACAGACCACGTTTTTTAGGCGAATATAATCGTGGTCTGCCCCCTGTTTACCGTCTAGAAACAGAGCAGAACAAGTATTGTCGTGCTTGGTAGTCATGATAAGATCACGCTTCAAGCGGAAATGGGGATGCTTCTCACTATCTGGATTTGGGTAACTGCACTGGCATCAATATAATATCTAGTATCCGCCCCGAATTTACTTAACCAGGCACCCATCGCAGATGAAAGTCTATCTAGTTCAACATGGCGTCAGCAGCCCGGAAAATGAAGACCCGGAAAAAGGTTTGACCGGCCAGGCGGAGATTGATGTCGAAAAAATGGCGAGATTTGTCGGCCAAATGGGTCAACAATATGAAGCTGTTTTTCATAGTGAAAAGAAAAGAGCCCGGCAAACCGCCCAGATACTGGGTAAGCACCTGAAACACGTACTGGGTGTTCATGAAACGGATTTTTTGGGGCCGATGGATGATGTCGATATCTGGCTAAATAGGATATTATGCTCGGACGGGGATCCTGTACTCGTCGGACACTTGCCCTTTCTGAACAAGCTGGCTTCCAGGCTTGTGGCAGAGGATGAAAACAAGCAGATTGTTTCTTTTCAAAATGGCGGCATGGTTTGTCTTGAAGGTAACAGCGACAATGAAAACTTCTCGGTTAAGTGGGCTATTACGCCCGATATGATTAGTTAGGGAGTCAATATGATGTTTAAAGTATTTAAAGCGAAAAAGGCTGATGGGGTTTCACAGCCCAGGCGCTGGTTCTTCAAGGGCGTTGCGACAGCCGGTGTTGCTATCGCTTCGATAGCCGGTCTTGGCGCTGCTGTTCGTGCTGGTAAAGCCGAAATGGATTACCAGGCGGCTTACGATAAGGATGTCATACCGGGCGACAAAATTTTGCAACAGAACGGTTTTGAAGAAATAGCCCAGCAGGAAAAGGATGAAATGGTGCAAATGTTCATCGATGATTATGAAAACAAGAAAACAGGGATAACCTGACGGTCATGCGATAAAGGGGATTTTCCGGTTGCCATCCCGGGTTCAACGTGGCGGTATGTCCGGAACCAAGAGAGCACATGTTCTTCGCGTAAAGCTCTCGGTAATAACCTAATTTTTTGGAAAAAATATTGTGAAGATCAAAAAAACAGAGCAAAAAGTTAGCAGAAGAGACTTTCTGCGTGGCTCGTCGTCACTGGGCGTTGCATCCATCGTTGCTACGGCAGGGCTAATGGCCAATACCGACGATGCCGAGGCAAAAGCTTCCTGGGCCGAGTGGTTTCAAGGCAATTATCGGTTGATGACCGATGAAGAAAAGAAAGAATCGGCGCAAAGGCTGGAAAAACGCTACAGCGATGAATTCGGTAAAAATGTCACCGTGGATACCACCGAAGCGGAAGAAGGTGTGCTCTTTGGATACGCCCTGAACATTCAGAAATGCATCGGTTGTCGCCGGTGCGTCAAAGCCTGTGTTCGGGAAAACAATCAATCCCGGCACAATTCCGAAATTGAATGGATTCGGGTTATACGCATGGAAAAAGGCAGCTTCGACGCCAGTAAAATGGATAAGGGTTATCCGGAAGATTACGGTATACAGGTCGGGGGTAACTCGTACAGCCCCGCCGGCGTCGTGCTCGAGGGCCAACATTATTACGAGCCCGACCTGGTGCCGGAAAAAGACGCCTTTTATTTCCCGATTCAATGCATGCAATGTGAAAAACCGCCTTGCGTGAAAGTCTGCCCGGTCAGAACAACCTATCGCGAGCCGGATGGTATCGTGGTCATTGATTACAACTGGTGTATCGGTTGCAGGATGTGCATCGGCGCCTGCCCCTACTGGGCAAGACGCTTTAACTGGGGAGAACCCAACCTTCCCAAGGAAGAAATGAATCCCGATACCCATTACTATGGCAACCGGCCACGCATGAAGGGCGTTGTCGAAAAATGTACTTTCTGTATTCAGCGCACCCGAAAAGGGCGTTATACCGCCTGTATCGAGGTTTGCCCTGTCGGCGCCCGGAAATTCGGCAACTTGCTCGACCCCGAGAGTGAAGTCAGAAAAGTACTGGAT
>JAAEPL010000461.1 GCA_024232675.1 Planctomycetaceae bacterium | reverse complement strand
GCCAAGATGGGCGGTCACCAAGCCGTGTGAATTTTCCTTTACAAGATGTTTTTGGCGGGATTAAAGAGTGGACTGGATACGCCATTCGTGTTCCTTCGGCAAGTGAAGGGGTCATTTCTTATGAACCAGGCTCCCTTTTCCCGAACGAAAACATATATGAGGTGGTCGGTGGTTTTAGCGGTGAGTTGTTCCTGCACTTACATGACATGCAATTCGGCATGAATGATTTCTATCGAGACTCGCAGGGCCTTAAACTGTTTGAGGAAATCGACGGAGACACCTCCTACCTATGTCCTGAAATACCTGGTCAGGAATCGTGGTTGAGTTATCGATACCAGTTCGAATCCCCTATCGTTACAGCGAAGATATCTGATCCATTTTGGCTAGCGGAAGATCAGAGTTCCGCGGGGATTCGTGTTCGCGGGCTATCCGCAAATGAACAGGGCAGTTTACAGGATAAAGCTTGGCAATCCGTATTCCGGTTGAAGGGGCAGCGTAGGCAATCTCAACCGTTGGAAGTGTGGGATCTTACAGAGTATCTACAAGGCTGTGTCGAAGTGGAGGTCCAGTACTGGATCAAGGCCGAGCGTGTAGCGGGGGTAGGGCTGAACTATACGCAAATGGGGCGTACGCAAGCGTCCTATAGGGTGGGAGCGTTTGAGCCTGCTCATGTTCACGCATACCCAAAATGCTTTCGATTTGAAGCGGTCACCGAGCAACCCGTGCAAGACCTCCGAGGGTTTACGCCAGTTCCCGGCAGTTATAAAAGTCCCCGCATCTCCTTCCGCGTTGAGGCGGCAAAAAAATTGGAACGGCCAAAGAAATGACGATGATCGGAATGGCTTTCGTTGTGACTAGGTCGGCTGGCGACGAATGATGGTGATGGACAGCACGGGACGTTTTTCATCACTGAGAGGCCACAGCTTGACACGACAACGAATATTGTCGTCGTTAGAAAAGAGCATGGGGAACTGGCTTCGCAATGCTGCCTTGATTTCAGTCGCTGATTGGGTCATCCGGGCGAGCGCTGTTTTGCTCGGTGTAGGCGCCCAAACATCGATTTCCAGTTGGTAACCAGGGCGAGACAGCAGAGCCATTGACTCGACCAACACCTTCTTTGCATCTTTCGGCAGTATTTTCTCCCCTTTTCCTAAGGGTTGGAATAGATCGATGGTTACGGCGTTAGATTCTTCTGCTTCCATTTCGATCTCAAAGTGCTGCTCCCACTCCACAATAGACCGCTGCAGGTTATCTTTTTCTCGGTTGAGTATTTTAATTTGGTTGGATTCTTCATCCGGTCCATCAACGTGATGTTTCTCTTGCGTATCCTCATCCCCTACGATGTACTTGGGGCTGGCATCCTTCTTTTGGAGGATGTGTTTTGAGGAACTGCTCGTCATCATGCCCGGTAGACCCATGGAGTTGACGGCGGCGATAAATGACCCTGTACCTGTATGCAAATCTGCCCCCGTTTGCTCTTTGGCTAACGTGTTTAACACAATGAAGAATGCAAGCATCGCGGTCATGGTATCTCCAAAGGAGATCATGTAGGACTTGCTTGGCTTACTGGAGGGTTTGCGTTTTCGCATGAATGTTGGTTTCGTTTTTGGTTTTGCGAAGCACTAATCGAATATCCTCATCGGGCAGATGCTTAAAGCGATCTTGGCAAATGGATACTTGGTCAGCATCCACACCGTCCATCCCATACAGAAATTGAATACAGGACAAGACACGCGGCATTTGAGAATCGTCATCGAATTCAAAAGTTACGGCATAGGCGTGTTCGCGAATGATATTCGCTAGGATCTTTAAATTATGCTCACCGAATTCATACAGTTTCCCATCCTCGGAACCGAGCATTTTACCTTGCATCGTGACTTTAATGACCTCCTCCAAATTGCGTTGGTCCTCTTTTGACAAGCCAGCCAAACCTTTTCCGACAGATTGGAGCGGCGCATCTTTGGTAACGGGAGGCGTTTCGGAACCGCGGTCGGTCAGGCGACCCTGCCGCGGTCGGATACGGACGGACCAGGAATCCTTTTCCAGTCCATCAGGCAGTTTGCCAACCAATCCAGTAGAACCACTAGCTCCAAAGACAGATACCTTCATTTGTTCAAATCGCTCGGGATCACTCGTGGAGAAGGTGAGCAATAAAATGAAGAAAGTCATCATCAACGTGATCACATCGCTGTAGGTCATGAACCAAAGCGGAACGTCGTCAGGGGGTTCGGGTGGCGGTTTTTCTCGCATATTGGATTAACCCGTCGGTCAAGCGGCGTCTTGGTAAATCGGGCGATGATTGGGTGAAATGAAGGCAAGTAATCTTTCTTCCAAGGCCCGCGGAGTCTGCCCATCGACTAAGGCAACCATTCCCGTCGTCATCAATTCGCGAATTAATAACTCTTCGCCACTGCGGCTTTCTAACTTCCCCGCCAAGGGAATGCAAAATAGATTGGCAATCAGGGCGCCGTACAGGGTGGTTAGCAAAGCGGTTGCCATGCCTCCCCCGATCTGACTAGGATCATCCAGCGTTCGCAGCATTTGCACGAGTCCAATCAGGGTCCCAATCATGCCGAAAGCCGGAGCGGCACAGGCAATCGACTCCATCAGTTTTTTGCCACTCTGGTGACGCTGCTCGATATAGGCGATTTCAATTTCTAGGACATGCTGGATGTCTTCCCGAGAGTTTCCCCCTACGACCATCTCAAGGCCGCGACGCATGAAGGGGTCGCTGATCTCCTCCATGTTTTTTTCGAGAGCTAGAATGCCATCACGACGCACCACGGCAGCAAATTCTTTGAATTCGTCTACGACGGCAATAGGGGTCGGTAATTTGTGTGTGAAGCAATTCTTTACCACGCCGAAAAGGCCGAGAACCTTGGGCAACGGGAAATTGATCAGGACAGCCGCAAAGGAACCACCAATGGTGATCATCATTGAGGGGACATTGATAAATGGCGTAAGCCCGCCGCCGCCACCCATTGCGATCGACCCCAGCACCAGACTGATGCCTAGCACCAAACCAATAATTGTGGCGATGTCCATGATTCGTCTCGGTCTTTGATTGAGAAAGGAGCGGTGCGTTGAAAACGATCTCCTGGGCTCTCCCAACAACCGTAATAACCCGCACTGTTTATACTTCGCCCAAATTTCAATAGAACCTTGCAAGCATTTTGCCTGCCGGTACGAATTATCTAAAGCGTAGGATCGGATACAGACGATGTAACTGTCATGATCGGTAAATCTTCACCAGTCGACATGATCAACAATCTGCTGCGTCAGTCAGAGATGCGGCAGCGCGTGATTAGCCAAAACATCGCAAATGTGAACACCCCAGGCTACAAAAGCGTGGAATTGGGGTTTGCGGAAGCAATGGGGGTCGAGCTCGGTGAGGATATGGAGGCGGTCGTGCAGCAAACAGAAGGGCTCGTAGAGCGGGAAGATGGAAACAATGTCAACCTAGAAGCCGAAATGGCAAAGCTAACTAAAAATTCACTCGAATTTGAAACCTATTCTCATCTGCTGGTAGCCAAGTTTTCCATGCTGCGTAGCGCGATCAACGGGCAGTAAAACCGAGCAATAGACGATCGGGCAACACATGTTTAACTCAAGCTTCGCGACCATCGATGTCAGTGCCAGCGGTTTATCGGCTGAGCGATATCGAATGGAAGTCATTGCCAATAACATCGCCAATGCCAATTCTACACGAACACCCGAGGGAGGGCCCTACCGCCGGCAGCAGGTTGTGTTTGCTGC
Organism: Planctomycetaceae bacterium; assembly: GCA_024232675.1. Lineage (GTDB taxonomy): Bacteria > Planctomycetota > Planctomycetia > Pirellulales > Pirellulaceae > CAJQPP01. The sequence continues at coordinate 16,951 of JAAEPL010000461.1, read as the reverse complement.
GCAGCAAGCAAGCATGCTTGCTGCATCGGGGGGGAATGCGACAGATCGAATGAATGGCGTTTCGGTAGTCGGAGTTCAGCAAGATCCCAGCAACTTGCAGATGGTCTACAACCCAGGCCATCCGGACGCTGATGGCGAGGGCATGGTAGCAATGCCCAATGTACGCATTCCCTACGAAATGGTGGACATGATCACCGCCAGTAGATCGTACGAGGCCAATTTGAGATCCATTCGTTCGTTTCGACAGATGATCCAACAGACGCTTACGTTGTTGAGGGGGCAAAGTTAATGGCCATTACTCCTGCTGCCCTTTCCAGTATTTCGCAAGCTCTGTCGACGACCTCGGCCAAAGCGGGTACTGGGAATTCATCGGGAAATCTCTTTTCCAAACTGATTAATGATGCTAATCAACAGAATAAACTCGCTGACCAACAGTTTCAGAATATGGCAAATGGCCAATCTGAAGGCTTGCATCAAGTAGTGGTTGGGGCGGCAAAAGCAGATCTCTCATTCCGCCTCGTGCTTGAAATCCGCAACAAATTAATGGACTCCTATCAGGAAGTCATGCGGATGCAAGTCTGATGTTTTGACGCAAAGTCACGCGTGGTGCAACGCCGCGTAATTAATAGATGCCTCCTCTTCGAATAAGAGTCTCCTCTCGTGAGCCAAAAAAACCGGATTCTCCAGTCCTTCCAAAATGTGTGGGAGCAAACGTCCGTGCCAGCGCGGATTTCAGTGTTTGCTGTCGCATTGCTAAGTATCGGAATCGTTGCCGGCGTCGGCTGGTGGGCGATGCAACCTTATTACGTGCCTCTCCTGAAAGACTTGGAACCGGCAACTGCGGGTTCAGCGATCAGCTTATTGGAAGAGAACGGAATTGCTTACAAGATGAACTTTTCTGGGACCTCGATCCAGGTCGACCAGAATAAATGGGATAAAGCCAACCAGCTGTTGGCCAGTGTCGTCCCATCGTCAAGTTTAGATGCTCAACCGATGGCTAATTCGATGCTCTCGGATCCGGCGACTGCCGACCGTCGCCTTATCAATCTCAAAGAGATGGAGCTCGGAGAGACGATCAAACGTTTCAAGCCAATTGATTCCGCTCGCGTCCATCTGGGGATTCCCGAGCCGATGCCTTTCGCGCGAGATCGGAACGAGAAAACTGCCAGCGTAACGATTCAAATGCGTCCCGGCGCAGCCTTGAATCGAAAGTTGTCTACTGCGATTGTCTCTCTTGTCGCAAACAGCATTGAAGGCTTAAACCCTGTCAATGTCATCTTAACTGATACCGAGGGAAATCAATTTGATTTCGAGCAAGCTGCTAATGGAGGCTCGAGTCAGTTTGAATACCAAACGCGATTGGAAAAGGAACTCTCACGCAAAGCAGAAACGATGCTGGAGGCTTTGTTGGGTCCGGGTCGTTCGGTTGTGCGGGTGACTGCCGATGTTGACTTCACAAAAAAGGTGACTTCCCAAAAGCGTTTCGATCCTAAATCGAAAGTGATTGAAACCGAAAAAACGACCACTACCAAGGGCACGGCTGATGATCCCTTAGCGATGGGAGCAGCGGGAACGGCGGCGAATTTAGGAAATGCCGGTAACCAAATCGGTACGCGGCAGGTAGTTTCGAATTCGGAAGAAAGAGACGTGACCTATCGGAATGGTGAAATTATTGAGGAGTCAACGGCCCTGCCCGGCCAGATCAAACGCCTTTCTATCGCTGTTATGGTGCAATTAACGGATGATAAAGTAGCCGCCGACCCGAATGCACCCGCTGACCCGAATGCACCTGCCGATCCGAATGCTGCGGCAGCCAACGTGCCACTTATTTCGATTGATGCTGTGAAATCGATTGTTCAAAAAGCTGTTGGTTTTGATGCCAAACGTCTGGATGAAATCGAGGTCGTCTCGGTACCCCGGTTGGCCAAGGATACGCTCGATCTGACGCAGTTGATTGCACCGCCTTCGGCGATCGAGTCTTGGATGCCATTGATTCGGAATATCTCATTGGGAGTGGCTGCTTTGGTTGCTCTATTCCTCGGCCTGTTGACTCTCAAACGCATCAAGCCAATTGAAATATCCAATGGTGAAACGGTGCAAGGAATGTCACCCCAGCGAGCTCGGCAGTTATCAGAGTTGGCGATTTTGGCACGCAAGAATCCGGAATTGATGTCTAGCATCATGTCTGCTTGGATGAACTCTAATCAGGATGCGAATGCGCAAAATAAGGCGAGTGGTAGCACCTCCCAAAGGAAAGCCGGCTAATGTTGATTGTCCCTGAGTACACACCCGAGATTTTTAAGCTGTAATGCAACAAACATCGGACATTGATCGAATCGCACTTTTGCTAACCAGCTTAGGCTCGGAATTGGCGGAGCCTGCGCTGGCCAGTTTGGATGCGGCACGCGCTGAGAAAATACGAGCGCGGCTAAAAGTGATGGAAGCGGATCCACCGGAAGTGGAAGTGCTGAATGAAGTCATGGATGACTTTTCCGTCTTTATGAAATTTGCACTACAAACGGCAAATGCTCCGTCGAATTGGGCAGATGAAACATTTAACGATATGGACGGTGGAGCGAACGTCTCAGACGACGGAACGCCTTTGAAAAGCGCTAAACTGAAAATATTTCAGCCCACAGATGATCCCGTGGAGGACCTGCAACGTTTGGAAGCGGGACAAATCGCGGGAGCCATTACCGATGAAGTGCCGCGAACGATGGGGATCGTGTTATCCTGCCTAAATCAATCCAAGACGGCGGAAGTACTTGGCTTATTACCAGATGATCTACAGTCGCAGGCGTTTTTGGCACTGCAAAAAAACAAAATCAATTTGCCCGAACTGATCGCCAGAGTGGCACGTATGACGGTTCAAAAGGCAGCGTTGATTCAGCCAGGAGAGTTTGAATCTAACGACGCTGATCAACAAATGGCGGATTTGTTGCGTTCCATGCCTAAAGAGACCCGTAATCGCTTGATGGAACATCTCGAGGAATCGGAACCTGAGATGGCCGAGCGTCTGCAAGACTTTTTGTATGTCTTTGACGATGTTTTGTTATACGACAATCGCTCCGTGCAAAAGTTGTTGGCACAAATCGAGACACCTGTTTTGGTTTCTGCTTTGCAGGACGTGGAAGCGGCTGTCAATGATCGGGTTTTTGAAAACTTGTCGAAACGTGCCAAGTTGTCGTTGAATGAAGAAATCGAATTCGCGCGTCGCGTGAGTGATGCAGAGGTCCTTCAGGCACGGAAGACTATCGCAAAATCGATCGCCCAGTTGGATCGCGATGGGGAAATGGTGGAACAGTGATTGATAACCACGTAGTTTTATTTTCCCGATCTTTGCGGGACGCCATCCTGGTATTACCCGAGACTCCCGTAGTATCGGGAAATCGCCCGGTCTCAGCGACTCCAGCGTCGACCCATGCACAGCCGGCATCGGCCCTAAATCAAGATCGACAATTTGTTCTCAATGCAGTGAAGCAAATTGTTGAGCTAACTGAAGACATGGCGAATGAAAATCGACGAGCTCTAAGCACGCTGGAGCAAGTTGCCATTGAGCTGGCAATCGCTGCGGCGGGCCATGTCGTCTTTCAGAAAATTCAGGATGAGCAATTTCCGATTGCGGAGATTGTCGCTGATTTTTTGAAAGGCTTTGATGTATCCACCCCCCTTGAAGTGTTTGTTCACCCGCTGGACTTACGGCAATTGCATGCCGCAAGAGAGGCTGACAATGAATTGTCAGCACAGCTTTCTCAACTGACTTTGACAGGCGATCCTTCATTACCACGCGGCAGTGTGCGTTTGAGTGATGATTCATCAGGGTTGTTTTTTTCAGTCGCTACTCAGTTGAGCGAGATTCGGCAGGAGCTTATGGAGAAGCTTTATGACGCAAAGATTGAACGTCGAACAATTAAAGACTCAGATTCAGCATTGCGGAGGTTTCCGGACCGCAGGGCGACTGGCTAGTGCCCAAGGTGTTTTAACTGCATCGGTCAGTGCGGCGATCGGCGAGCTTTGTTATATCTTTGGTGGCACGGGCCGTCCCGTGCTGGCGGAAGTTGTTGGTTTCACCGACGGCTTTTCACAATTAATGCCCCTGCAACCTACGCCAGAGGTGACCGCTGGTGCCACGGTGGTTACCCTGAACCGGCCGATGCGTGTGCCGGTCGGAGATGGCCTGAAAGGTCGTGTTTTGGATGCGCTCGGCCATCCAATTGATCAACGAGGTCCGACGTTTTTTGATGCTTGGATTCCACTGCAAAAAGAATCCCCAAACCCAATGACAAGATTGCCGATTTCTGAACCTTTGGTTACCGGACAGAAGGCACTCGACGGGCTTTTGACAATCGGTAAGGGTCAACGTGTAGGATTATTCGCTGGTAGCGGTGTGGGCAAAAGTACTTTGTTGGGAGAAATTGCCAGGCATGCTGTATCTGATGTGAATGTCGTTGTGTTGGTTGGAGAACGGGGCCGTGAAGTGCGTCCGTTCATTGCCGACTGCTTGGGTCCTCAAGGTCTAAAACGCTCCATCGTGATCGTCTCTACTGCAGAACAACCTCCTTTGTTGCGCATACGGTCGGTACAAACCGGTTTAGCAATCGCGGATTGGTATCGCAACCAAGGGAAACACGTTTTCTTTATGCTGGACAGCCTGACTCGTTTGGCTTGGTCTCAGCGTGAATTGGGTTTGTCCATTGGTGAGCCGCCCAGCTCACGGGGCTTTACACCGTCATCCATCCAAATTTTAGCCAAACTCATTGAACAACTCGGCACCAGCGACCGTGGCGCGATCAGTGCCATGCTGACCATTTTGGTGGATGGAGATGATACATCCGAACCGGTAGCTGACGCGGCAAGGTCGATGCTGGATGGGCATGTGGTACTGGACCGTAAATTGGCGGAACGGGGGCACTTTCCTGCTATCAATTTGGCTGCCAGTGTAAGTCGGGTCGCACGACAAATTACGAGCAAGGCACAGCAGGAGCAATCGCTAAATGTCCGAGATTTATTGGGCGAATACAGCGAAGTCGAAGACCTTATCCGCATCGGAGCCTACCAAACTGGCACCTCGCCTCAAATAGACCGAGCGATCCAAATGAAACCAATGATTGACCAGTTTTTAAGGCAAGCACCGGGACAATTTGTTCCTTGGAACCAAACGTTGCAGGAACTGAAACAGATCTGTGAATCATCATCCGGCCAATTGGCTTCCTGATAAAGCTGGACAAGCAAGGTACCCCCAATGAAAAAATTTGAGTTTTCTGTCGAGAAACTAAGACGCTATCAACAGCAGAAGCTCCGTCTAGCAGAGCTTGAAATACAACGTGCTCGGACGGTATTAGATCAATCGGTTTCGCAACTCGAATTGTTGCGGGTCAGATTTGATGATGTGGCGCGCTGTTGTCGTGATGATATGGAGCGTGAGCAAAATCTGACTCATGCTTGCCAAGATGTGATGCAACAGTTGCAAATTGAAATTCGCGTTGCGGACGACGCGGTTAAAGAAAACCACGTAAAGTGGCAACAGATTGCACAGTTGGGCACCCTTGAACGGATCAAATCAGAATCCTATGAGGTTTTACGAGAGACCGAAAAGACGGCTCACGAAACAGAGGTTGCGAAAACAGAAATGAATGAACTATCAGAAACGATCATGCGGACTTGGGCGGAAAAGCAAGGAGGTGGGGAGCTGTGAAGATTGTAAAAATGATCATGATGTGCGTCGTGCTTTTCGGCGGCTCTGCAGCCATTTCTTGGTTTTTAAGGCCAGTCGAGCAAGAAAAAGAAAGCGATCTACGCGTTGGCTTGGAGAATACTCAGGTCTCCGTGGAATCCGCTCCTCCAGCGACTCTTCCCAGTCTGGATTCGCAGCTTTCGGATTCCTTACCCACGGAAACGGTCCTGCGATTGAAAGACTCAATCATGCAAAAAGAGGGGCAGTTAAAACAACGTGAAGTGCGCTTGTTGGAGTATGAAAAACGCATCAAGTTCATGATCGATGACATGCACCGAGAGCGAGCTGAAATGGATGAGATGCTTGTCGAAGCCGAAGAACGAGCCCAAGTGGCAAGAGGGATGTTGGAGAGGGTCCAGGAACAGACATCACTGTTATCGTTAAATGATGGCGGGAAAAACGATCGTGGAATAGAGGGCGGTGCGAAGGCTGCTCCGATGACCGATACGCAACGCCAAAACTTAGCAAACGTCGGAGATTTCCTCTCAGGCCTGGCACCGGAGCAGGCAGCTTCGACGATCAAAGAGTTTTGTAATAACGGCAAAATGGATATGGTGGCTCGTTTACTTTCACTCATGGAATCACGTACGGTTAGCAAAATGCTAGACGCGATCGGTGACCCGGGTCTCGTAGCGGAGATCCTTGAACGGATCAGAGAATTACCACCGGAAGCGGAACAACAATAGGCCTTTAATCTGGCGTCCAGATATTAATTGAGGAGAACCAGATGAGTGCTGACCAAATGGTGCAGATGTTACAGGAGTTCCTGTATCTGGGCTTGTTGCTTGTAGCGCCGGCGGTACTGACCAGCCTATTAATCGGTCTGTTAATTGCGATCTTTCAAACGATCACCAGTATTCAAGAACAAACTTTGACGTTTGCCCCCCGAATCGTTGCGGTGGCTGTCGTGATCGCACTGACGCTGACTTGGAGTCTCAATCTTCTGATTGATTTTACACAACGTGTTTTCATGCAGATGTCGCATATTCAAATATGACAGAAGCTTGGGTCTTATCGTTCACACTGGTCCTGGTGCGTCTTGCTACCTTTTGGATGATCAATCCAATTTGGAGTTCGCTGAAACCACCTCGCCAAGTGAAACTAGGACTTGTCCTAGCGTTATCCGTTTTTTGGTTCTCGGGACTTGAAGAACCTGCTCCGCTGTTACTCCAAAATGGATCGGGAGCCACGCAATGGTTGGTGCTGGGACTCATGGTTTTACGGGAGGTCGTTCTCGGAGGCATTCTTGGATTTTCTTTCCATCTGTTTTTGATCCCGATGCAAATTGCAGGTTCCTATATCGGGCAAGAATTTGGCTTGAGCATGGCGACCATGACGGACCCCTCCACGGGAGCCGTGAATAATATTGTGTCGACATTGTTTCAAGCGATCGCGGTCTGTGTGTTTTTCTTACTGGACTTACATCACTATATCGTCTATTTGCTAGAGTACTCATTTCGTCTGATCCCGGCAGGTCAGGCGTGGAATATTGAGGCCCTGCAATTGGCGACTTACGAGTTCGCTTCTTTGACGGAACAGGGATTGTTGATTTGCATCCCTGTAGCCATTGCGATGTTTTTGGGGTTGATAGCATTGCTCGTGCTGGCAAGGGCTGTGCCGGCGTTGAATCTCTTTTCGATTGGCTTGTCCATTCGATTGATTCTTGGCATGGCGGCATTGATGATTTTTCTTCCACATTTATTTGCCATCTTCGAGAGCCAATTAAGGGAAGGGCTTTCGTTTTTGGAACGGCTGCTTTACCAAATGGCGAGTGCTCCTTAGCTCATGGCTGGTGACAATACCCAAGAAAAAACACAAGAGCCTACCCAGCGTAAGTTGGATCGTTCGCGGGAAGAGGGCCAGATTGCCTATAGTGCTGACCTGACAGGGGGAGTGGCACTGCTTTGTACGACGCTCATGTTTGCTTTGCTGAGCGATCATTTTATTAAATCGCTTTGTCGAGAACTCGTTTTCTTGCTCGGTGGATTTGGCCCAACGCTGGCGGGGAAATCGGAGTACCATTGGCAATTTTTGCTTAGTCAATCGACCTGGAATGTGTCCTTGATATGCTTGCCGATCATGTGCGTCGCCTTTATTTCGACCTTGTTGATTGGAGCCATTGTCACCGGCTTTCGTCCCACTCCGAAAGCCCTGAAATTCGATGTTGAAAAGCTGAGTCCGGTCAAAGGGTTCTCACGCATTTTCTCTTCTCGTTCTGTGGTGAAAGGCATCGTCGCCATTTTGAAATTGGTGATTATTTCTGCGATCACCGTGTCTATTATCGCGCAACAGTGGGAGCCTCTCGGCATGGGAACAGCCATGACGATTGAGCAGTCAATTGAATCTCTGGTAATGATGGTGATTCTATTGATGTTGGGGGTGTCGGCTGGATTGGTGATTTTGGGGGTAGCCGATTTCGGTTACCAAAAATGGAAACATCTGCAGGATATGAAAATGTCTTTGCAGGAAGTGATTGACGAACGCAAGGACGAAGAGGGCGACCCCATGCTGCGTGCTCGTCGAAAGCGACTTCATCGCGAAATGAGCCAGCGGCAAATGTTGCAAGATGTGGCCTCGTCTACCGTCGTCGTAACCAACCCGACTCACTTTGCCGTGGCCCTCAGATATGACCGCGATAAAGGTGGAGCGCCCACGGTAGTGGCTAAGGGGAAGGATCATTTGGCGTTTAAGATTATCGAAATAGCCAAAGCGAATCGAGTTGCCGTCGTCCAAAGAAAACCTTTGGCCCGAGCCATGTATCACAATGTGCCAGTAGGACAGGAAATACCATTGGAGCTGTACCAAACGGTTGCCGAAGTCCTCACCTATATCTACTCGATTGATCGCCAGGCGGGTCGCAGATATTGATCTGTGGTTACGTCTTGGGAGTCGGTTTCTAACGGTCGTAACGGCTGAAGGCAGCGCAAATCTTGGTTTTGCCGCTGTGCATGAAGATTCTTATCGCTGGGGCGTTCGGGTAACGTATTCGATTCCATGGGATAAGCTCTTGTCCCATCCGTCTTCACCGAAGTGGAAAAACAATGCCAAGATTGACAATTAACGTTGACCGTGAAAAGTTGGCCGCCGATATTCGCGAGCTGAAATCAGTCGAGCCTTTGCCAACGAGTGCTTTGCGACTGGTCAACGTATGTAAAGAATCCGATGTCCACAGCAATGAAGTCATCACCATTATTCAATCTGAGCCTGCCATTGCGGCTCGCGTATTGGCAGTCGCCAATAGTCCTTTGTACGGTTATTCGCGTCGAATCAGTACCATTTCTCATGCCGTTGTTATTTTGGGTATCCGTAACATCTCTCAACTAGCGTTGTCGTTTGCTGCCAGAGCAGCATTTTGTGGAAGCGGCCAGAGCAACGAGTTTTGCACAAAACTGTATCGTCACTCCTTGGGTTGCGGATTGATGGCGGGGCACCTTGCAGAGGTGTGTGACGTCGACGAACCCAATCACGCTTACCTGTCAGGCTTGCTGCATGACATCGGTAAGTTGGTCTTTGTGCAACTGTTAAAAGACGATTATGTGACCTTGGCGATCAATACTCCGCATGAACAACTTGTCCAAGTAGAGGACGAACTGTTCGGCTTAAATCACCAAAATGTCGGTGAACGTTGTGCCGAAAAATGGGGCTTTCCATTGGATATCAGGAAAGCGATCGGCAACCACCACCTGTCCGACAGCAAATCGGATTGCGGCTCTTTAATGTCAGTCGTTGCGGCTGCCAATTTTCTGTCGAAGAGCCGTGGTATAGGTTGTTTACCCGAGCAGTACACGGCGAAACCTCTCCAGGGAAATACGATTCTCAGCGAGATGAATCCGGACGAATTGGAATTGTTAATAAGTGCCGCGCGGGTTGAATACGAAATTCTCGCGAGTACTCGTTGATTGGAAAGTCATGAATCGCAAGGCGTTGCTGCAACGAATATTGAAATTGCCCATTGTGCTGACGGTGCTAATCGTCATCGGCACAGCTGGGATGTGCCATATCGAAAGTTGGCCGGCCCAAGATTCATTAGCTACGACCACGATTACGATGGCCAGTATGGGAGTTGCCGAGGTTGGTGATATCAGTCCCCAAGGTCGTGCCTTCTATTCGTGTTTGGTGCTGGCGTCCATCGTATGTTTGGCATGTTGGACAGGCGGCACGTTGAGTGGCTTGATGACGGGTGATTTTGCGACAGTAGTTAGGAATTGGAAGCTTAAGAGAATGGTCCGAAAAATGAAACAACATGTCATTATTTGTGGTTCCGGTGCGTTTGCCCGTGCCATTTTAGAAATGCTGTACGGAGGGGAGCAAGATGTCGTGTTGGTAAGTGACAATGAGAATGAAATTGATTGGATCCGCCAACGTTATGCGGATGTACCGATTCTCAAGTTGCCCCCGACAGATGAGTTGGCACTTGCCGAGGCAAATCTTGCAGGCGCGGCGCACGTTGTGGCAGCCACCGACAGCGACGTCGATAACCTGCTAATTTCTATCACCTGCAAGACACTCAGTCCGGCTTTGGTTGTGTATACGTTTTCGCTTGAAGGTAATCACTCTTCGCGGATGGCAAAAGTTGGAGTCGACGAGATCGTGTCACCCCATATGCTGGGGGGAGCACGGGTGGCAGAATTAATACAACGGCACGAGGCAAAGAAAGCCAATGCCCCCATGTTGGCTGAGTATTTGACGCATTAAAAAAACCGTCATGACAATTCGCCATGACGGTTATATAAATGCGAAAAACGCTAAGCCGTTTCCACGATCAGAATCTCAGATCACCGACTCAAATTGATGGTTCCGGTCAGGAGCACCGACGCCCCGGATAAACCTTGAGTGGCTTCAACAGGCAATGCTTCGCTTTCGCCTCGTTGAAAAAGCAAACAAACTAAAAATACCTGCCAAAACAAAATACGACGGTTCTGGGATGTTGGGCACCTCTTTTTCGGTAGCCAATTCGTCACCCCACTCCTCGAACCAACCGGCGTCTGAGGTCAACGCCGTCGCTTGTTGGTGAGCGGTCGCAGGGGGATTATCGAATCGGTTGAGGGCGGGTTCCCCATTCGCGATTCTGATTAATCGCATCATGCGCTGGTTCTCAGGTGACTCCATTGAATTGTCAGGCTTTGCCTCTTGCGTATGGCTAACGACATCCGCCTGTGTGGATACTGCGAAATGTGGTGAGGCGATGCTCATTCCCAGAGCGATTAACGCTGGAAAGAGTTTCGCTTGCAACTTTAAACGGGCCATTTCTTACTCCTGTCTTGCCATGCCAGCAATTATTGCCACGAAATTTCGGGGTGCCACTTCGCCAGCATGTTTATGTGGCCTACGCAAAGGCTCAAGCCGGCTTTTCAGCACCCCGAATTCCTACAGATGCTATCGGATGATATTGGTCAGTTCTTCGAGAATCTCGTCGGCGACCGTGATCGATCGTGCGTTGGCGGAAAATCCTCGTTGAGCAACGATGAGTTGAGTGAATTCGTATGCCACGTCGACATTAGAACCTTCCAGTTGACCTGCCCGGACCGTGCCTCGACCTGCGGCGCCGGCGGCCCCTAAGTCAACCGTACCACTGTTCAGGGTTGCTTCGAAATAGCTATTACCTGACGCACTTAAGCCTTGAGGGTTGCGGAATAAAGCAATGGCCATTTGAGCGAGCTCAAATATCTGTCCACTCGATGAAACCCCTTGCAGTAAGCCATCGGAATTCACCATGACGTTGACTAATTTTCCAGGTTCTATTCCGTCCTGATTAATGGACATCGAAAACGGAGCTGAAATTTGGAATAGTTCGTCGATCTTCACGTCAAACGATTGATCCTCCAAAATCCCGTCAAAATTCAGCGTGATATTTTTAGTGGGATTGGGAACGCCGCCTATGCTCAACAGGGTGCCATCGTCACTGAATTCGATATTTTCAATTAACCCGTCGACCACCGTACCGTCGCTATCAGGTAATGTGAATTGTAAGTTCCATTCGTTGGGTCCCGCTTTTTGGAATTCGTAACCCAAGTTGTGGAGTCCACCACGCACGTCGTTGATTTCCGTTTGCCCTGAAAGCACATCGCCATTGCGACCGACTGTTGTAGCCACTAGCGTATGGGAAATGAAATCGGTGCCACCGGTGTTACCCGCGTCATCCAAGATCGAAAGCGAGACCGTGGAGGGACCGGAGTCATCGGAAGTTAAAACAAGGTTGCCTTCCGCATCGAGTGAAGCGACCGCTCCCGATATCGCACCGTTGATGGAAGTCACGACGTCTCCCAACGTGCTGGTGTTATCGACAGCGAGGTTTACTGAAAACGTGGTGCCATCTGCATTATTGCCAGAAACTACTAATTGATCACCGGGGGCGTAGGCACTTGTGTTCGTGTCTAAATCGTTAAGTAAAGTCGCGTTATTGACGGCAACACCGCCGCCGGTCAGAAAATTGTTGGCAGAGGTTAGGACCTGTTGCGCGGGTCCCAATGAGTCAGCATTTAGTGTCCCTGATAATTCCACGAACGAAGTGGGACTGCCCAGAATGGTCTCTCCGAGAGGGATTTGAATTCGATCATCGCCCGCTTTTTGGAATGAAGGCCCTTCCAGGTTGTTTTCTCCGGTGGGCCCAAAACGCATTACCGGATAACCTGTGGCAGGGTCGATGAGGTAACCGCCGTCATCGAGTGAGAAACTTCCGGCTCGTGTAAAGTAATTTGTGTTACTGTCTGAGACCACAAAGAAGCCATCACCCTGCAAAGCAAAATCCAGAGGTTGACCTGTGGAATTGAAACTGCCTTGACCGAAGTTTCTTCCGATTTGCGCGGTACGCACACCCGAGCCTACCTCGATAGGGTTGGTGCCACCGATGGCTACGCCGTTCCCGTTAGTCGCAGGGGCAAGCGATTCATATAATAAATCTGAAAATACAATCCGCTGGGTCTTGTAAGCGGTGGTGTTTAGGTTGGCGAGATTATTGGCCACCATATCAAGTTGGCGTTGATGGGCGAGTAGACCAGATACACCCGTAGTAAGTGAATTGGGCATTGGGACCTTTCCGGGATGAGATTCGTAGGGATGTTGTTAGGTTGAGGTTTCGGTTCGGAACCGGTATTCGGTTATTGCTTAAACGGTAGCCGGATCGTAAACGCCAAAGACTTGATTGACAGGAATGGTTTTGTCGCCCATCACGACTTTGATGTTGCCGTTTTCGACGACGACTTGGTCGACATGACCCTTGCTGGGTTCGGCATCTCCGGGTGCGATATAGGAGATATCTTTCCCCACCAAATCAAAACCGCCTAGCAATTGCTGAGACTGCAAGACCTCAGAAAATTGGCTGTTCAGTTCCTCAATACCTTCGACCGTGGAAAATTGAGCCAACTGACCGATGAAGTCTTCCTGCTTCACGGGTTCGATGGGGTCTTGGTTTTGAAGTTGGGTCACCAACAGGGTCAGGAATTGATCCTTAAGTTGATTACTAGAAATGCCACCCAGTTGCATGGTTTGCTCCTGAAATAATTAAACGTGTATTGTTAAACCACCATGTTGACGCCACCCTCACTCGGCGCGTCTGGTGGGGTGGGGTTTGATTGATTTGTTGGTTCGTTTCCGTTTGGATTGTTGGAAGCGTTTTTAGCTGGCTGCCGTTTTTGCTCCCCTTTAGATTGAGCATCGGAATCACGTTGCGAGACATCGACGTCGAAGGTGTTGCCATCGCCTTCATCTAATGACTGCAGCAGTGCCTCAATATTTTTCTCAAGTAACGAATGTGCAACTGGCTGATCTGCGACGATCTGGATTTTGGTTACATTGTCAATCGTTTTCACTTCGACCGTCACGGAACCCAATTCACGAGGAGCGAGTTCAATCTTGATTCCTTTATCCAAAGCATCCGCTTGCGTTGGCCCCAGTTGCGATAATTGACGCCTCACCGATTCCAAAATAGGTTTGGTTAGCGTTTCTGGTGCCAAGTCGACTAAGTGTCCGGGAACTCTGTTAGCGGGACCCCGAGACTGGTTGAGATTGGCTAAAGAGGCTTCGATTTGGCTGAAGCTATTGAGGTCCGCCGTTGCGACTTGATTTGTCTGATAATCAGATAACGATGCAGTTGGAGCATCTGGTGAGAAGGCACTCGGTTGGTCTGAAGATTGCCAACCCGCCGTCTCGCCTGCGAATGAGGACGAACGCGTTCCCTCGGTAACGCCACCTTCTTGAATGGGCGTAGCACTCGTGCTTCCTGCTTCCATCGTGGTGGCTTCAGTGCCGGTGGTGTTTCCTTTGGAATTAGCATTTTGATTGCGGATGGTACGTAATATCGTAGGGATGACGTTCATTTCCCCCTGATGGTTGGTGGGGGACGCAATGTCAGAAGTGTTCCCGGCTGCCCATGGCGTTGGCCGCGAATTTTCGCTGCCTAAATTAATCGCTTGGTTCTCGCTTACAGTAGCTTGCGAATCAGCCGCTGTTCCACGGTCCCCTGGAATCGGTGATTGGGCGACAGACGTTGTGGCACCCGTGGCAGAAAGCTGATGGGTACTTGTGTTAGTCACCAGCCTTGGGTCTTGTCGTAAGCCGAGTGGATTCTGTGAGCTGGCTGCTTGATTTCCCGTGAGGGCGGTTGCCGCAGCTGGACCCGAAACGAACGCACTCGGTAAAGCGGAAGTCGCTTCTTGCGAAATGAGCTCCCCAGAGATTTGAAAGTGAGTTGTTTCGATTGGTTCTTGACTGTCGGTTACGTTATCGGGCATCGCCAATGTGATTTGCATTAGTTCGGGTGGCGAATCGAGCGAGGGGCTCGACTCCGTCGCCGTACCGACAGGATTCAAGTAGTCGTTCTCTTTCTTTAAATCAGACAGTACCTTTCCAAAACGTACCGACGGCTCACGGTCGGCTTTCGAAGTTCGCGTCTTAGCCGCTCCTACCACCGGTCGACTAGCGTTACCGCGACCTGGATCGACGGCTTTCGTTGAAGTGTCGAGAAAGTTGGGCGTCATAGCTAACACGAATGGGTGATCTTGTTGAATGCATCGCGTGGATTGCAAAGCTCGTGCCAAGTCGCAAGCGGTTTCTGCTTTGTTTGAAATTTAACGCTATCGGACCCTAAGCTGTAGCGATTACGGATCACTGTCGCGGTTAGCAAAGAAATTCAGACGAGCCTCGGCTTTGCCTGATTGGATTAACCCTTATGCCTTAACAGCCCATTCGCTTGGTCAGTTCTTGGCAAATTTGGGAGCAGTAGGTGCGGCGTCGCTTTTTTCCGTCATGGACGAAAAAATTTCCCGCACTGTGGAAACAAGGCAAAGAAGATATGACGCTTCCAAATGACGAAGCGCGAAGGACCCGCTGGGCGATTTTAAGAAGCGGCGGGTAAGTTGGCGTTTGCCAACCCTTGTTCTCGGTATAGCTTAAGTTTGTTCGCGAGAGTACGCGTGGTGACCCCAAGGATTTCGGCCGCCATGGTTTTATTTCCCCCCGCTCGTTTCAAATTTTCGAGGATGACTTGTCGTTCAATCTCGTCGAGTCGAGTGCTGAGCATCCAGCAAGGGACTCGCTCGTTGCGATTTGCTTCGCATAGTTCGGGGAGATCTTCAACGCCAATCGTCTCTCCCTGAGCCACAATGCAGGCGTGTAAGATGGCATTTCGCAGTTCGCGGACATTACCTGGCCAAGCATAGCTGCAAATTACGGCTAATGCTTTCTTGTCAAATCCAGTAATGGGTTTGCCAGCTTCATGGCGATGTTTTTGCAGAAACAGATTGGCGAGTAAGGGAATATCTTCAGGGCGTTCCCGAAGTGAGGGCAGATGAATCCTGAGAACGTTGAGTCGAAAATAGAGGTCTTGGCGAAATTCCCCTAAGCCAACCATGTCGGTAAGATCACGATTGGAGGTTGCCACCACCCGCACGTCGGAGCGGATCGTCTCATTGCTGCCAATGCGTTGGTATTCGTTCTCTTCCAACACGCGAAGCATTTTTGCCTGAGTCGCTACGGGTATTTCACTAATTTCATCCAACAGCAAAGTGCCCTTCTCTGCCCATTCAAATCGACCGATGCGACGACTGTCGGCACCCGTAAAGGCTCCTTTTTCGTGCCCGAATAATTCGCTTTCGATTAGGTTCTCTGACAGCGCAGCGCAGTTGATGCGTGCAAATCGTTCGTTTGAGCGAGGGCTTGAATTGTGAATTAATTTAGCAAATAGTTCTTTTCCGCAACCATTCTCACCGGTGATTAACACATTGGCAGAGCTGCGGGCGAAAGCGACGGCTTTGTTAATCAGGTCATGCATTCGTCGCGAATGATAGAAAATGCCACAGCCAGATCGATCCCCTGCCGTAGCATTGGATTGGGGGAAAAGAGACAATTGCGGCGTGGCACCAGGTATCTTCGCGGCCGCCGTGGATGTTGGCTGGGCTGATTCCATTGACTGGGCTGATTCCATATTGGCTGCCATGATCCTCTGAGGAGAAGTGGGTACTAATAAATGCGCTTAACCATTGCCGTATGCGGATTTCATTTTCCGCATTTGCAGGGACTGATTAAGTTCGGGCAGCAGGTTTTCCTTTACACGACGCGCGCGTTGTTCAATTTGATCGAATAGCTTAATCATGTGAGCGATGCGTTCTGCTAATTTCGACGAACCATCGCGTGTTTGTGGGGAAAGTTGCCGGACATCACCTACCTGATTCATGAGGCCCGAAAGTTCCTCATTCTTCACCATGGCGGCGTTCATCACTTCTTCCAGATTTGACAGGCGAGCTTGCTGCTCCGGACTGGCGTCGAATTCGTTGGCCAATATTTCGGCAAGCGGTATCGCGCAGGCATAGATTTCCATTTGATCCGAAACGTGCTCGCGGATTTTGATTTCTACGTTATTCATCATTTATCTCGTTTGATTTTCGTTTTATGAACTGCTCCAAAACGGCAATGCTGTTTACAAGCTTGCGTTTTCTTTCGATGGTGTCGAGCCACCAGCGAGCATTCACAACGATTGGATTGGTGTCTGAGCCCTCTGCAATTTGTCGCAGGATTTTGCTGGCCTCGTCAAATTTATTCATTCGACGATAGCAACTCGCAATTTGATAACGAATCCAGACATGGTCTTCACCGCCGAGTGGAGTCGCTTGCAGTACTTTTTGATAAAGATTGATCGCCAAATCGATTTCGCCTGTATAGAACAGGCTATCAGCGAGGGCGATTTGATCGGGAGGCGTGTCTAAAATGCGGGTCGTTTCGATT
>JAAEPL010000460.1 GCA_024232675.1 Planctomycetaceae bacterium | reverse complement strand
TACTTCGAATTGGGTGATCGTTCACCGCGCTGTCCAATTGCCGCACACCAAGAAATGCTCCTGCTGAGTTCTCGTCGGGACCAAGCGAAGAATTCAAACATGCACGATTTACAGGGGAAAAACAACAAAAAGCCCATTTCCCGTGGGCTCCAGCAACGATTAACTTGAACGTTTGCCTGAACTAGACAGACATACACCGCACACCCAGCACACCCCCCAAAAGTATGCGACGCTTTACCGCATAGACGCCACCTCAGGTTTGTCTTACATTTCTGTCGATCAAGCTTGTATTTCTTAGACGAACTGCGCGATTGCTACGGCCTTCATGTCTGATCATGCCGGGAGCTCGTGCTGGTTAAGGATTTCGCATCGACCATGCAAGAATTCCATTTCCCCAACTGGGTAAACAAATTTACGTTAGTGCTCCTTGGCTCTCTGCTGCTTTTCGGCGGTTACATGGCTACGGTGTTGTACGCGGCGACTTTGCCGACCACCGTGAATGTGGGGCATCGACCAATTCAACCAGTCCCTTTCAGCCATAAGCTCCACGCGGGCACGCTGAAACTGGATTGTCGTTACTGCCACAACACAGTAGAGCAGGCAGCCCACGCAGCGGTTCCTCCGACTGAAACCTGTGGTAATTGTCACGGTGGAAATCGCGTTGCCACGAATCCGGATGGGACACCTCGGGATTTGGGAGTGATTCACGGCGACAGCCCGCTTTTAGAGCCGATTCGAGCCAGTCTGGAATCTGGAAAATCCGTGGAATGGCTTCGTGTTCACGACGTCCCCGACTTTGTTTATTTCAACCACGCTGCTCACGTCACTCGTGGTGTTAGTTGCGTCTCCTGTCATGGTCGCATTGACAAGATGGAAGTCGTGCAACAGGTAGAGCCCTTGGCCATGTCTTGGTGCCTGGAGTGCCACCGCAACCCGGAACGCCACATTCGCGACCCGGAACTGGTAACGACACTCGATTTCGTTCCTCCCGAAGATCAAACTTGGGAAGAGTACGGAGCTGAGTGGGCCAAGAAATTAGAAATCAACCCGAAGACCAATTGTTCAACGTGCCATCGATGATTCAAAGAACTACTGATAAATCAACCGAAACGAATTCGACGAGCAACCAACCGTCGGGCAAGGTTTATTGGCAAAGCCTCGATCAGCTGCTGGAGAACCCGGAAGCTAATCAGGTCATTGACCACGACTTTGGCGCGGCAGCTCCACCCTCGAGTGATGGCTTTTCGCGGCGTCGCTGGTTGCAGGTCATGGGTGCCTCAATGGCCTTTGGCGCGGTTAGTGGCTGTCGCAATCCCAACGAAAAGATCACGCCCTTCGCGTTCCGCCCTCAGGGTCGTATTCCAGGTATCCCCGACAATTATTCCACGATGATGGAATTTGGTGGGATGGCTCGGTCGCTGGTAGCTGTGAGCTACGACGGTCGCCCCGTCAAGCTGGACGGAAACCCGGACCACCCAGACACCTTGGGATGCTCGGATACATTCACTCAAGCCACGATGTTGACGCTCTACGATCCCGATCGCAGCCGCGAGTCCACACACAAAGAGGACGGGGTCGATAAGACAAAGACATGGGAAGAGTGCATCAACAACCTCAAGCCGTTACTGGCAGAGAAGGGTGTTGCAGTCCTCTCGGAGCCGTCCAGTTCGCTGAGTCGCCAGCGTCTGAAGAAATCAATCCTCAAGGCCAACAAAGATACTCGTTGGTTTGAGTTCACATCGGTGTCATCCGACAACGCCCAAGAGGGTTCGCGACTCGCTTTTGGGAGTGTCCACCGTCCAGTCTATCAATTGGCTGACGCCAAAGTCATCGTTTGCATCGACGCCGACCCGCTAGGTGTTGATCCTGCCGGCGTTCGCTTGTCCGCAGATTTTGCCAAATCTCGCGATGCCGACCACGGCCACATGAGCCGAATGTATTGTGTCGAAAGCGATTTCAGCACCACTGGAGCGAGTGCCGACCACCGCATGGCATTAAGGTTTGGCCAGATCGGACCGTTCCTCGCTGCTTTGGAAGAAGCATTGAAAACGGACCCGGGTGAAGTCGACGGCAACTTGCCCAAGAAGGAAAAGACTCTCGCCGCGATGGCCTCCGACCTTTGGAAGAACAAAGGGGCTGGAGTGGTCATGGTGGGTGCCGCTCAACCGCCCGAGGTTCATGCACGGGCCTTTCGCATCAACAAGATGTTGAACAACATCGGTAGCACCGTTCACATTCACAAAGTCGACGACGCAGAAGCAAAACCAGGCGTCGAACAGTTGAAAGAACTGACCGCAGCCATCAAAGACGGCAGCGTCAACACGCTGTTGATCCTCGGTGGCAACCCTGTCTTTTTTGCTCCTTCGGATCTCAAGTTTGATGAGGCGCTCGAGCAAGTCAGCCACACGGCTCACCTGAGTTTGTATCGGAACGAGACGTCTCGGATCTGCCAGTGGCACCTGAACGCCGCTCACCCCTTGGCAACTTGGGGAGATGCTCGTTCCTACGATGGTTCCGTTTGTATCTCCCAACCCATGATTGCCCCGCTTTTTGGCGGCCGGTCTGAGATTGAGGTTTTGGCGGAGTTGCTGGGCGAAAAAGCAAAGGCTCTCGGGGCTGGTGAACACGATAACGAACGCGACCACGAGGTCGATGAAAGCAACTTTGGCCTAGGAATCGTCAAGGAAACGCTGGCGTCTTTGTTGGGTGGTGATAATCCGGAAGGGACCTGGCACGATTCCGTGAAGAACGGTTTCATTGCCGGAACGGCGGCCAAGCCTGTTTCGCCAGCACTGGCAGACATGAAATTGGCAGCGGCTAGTGACGAGTGGAAAACCGATTGGACCGAGGGCGAACCCGAACTTATTTTCCGACCGTCGAAACAAATTTTTGATGGCCGTTATGCCAACAACGGATGGTTGCAGGAACTGCCGGAATTTATCACCAAGCTGACTTGGGATAATGCCGCGTTAGTAAATCCATACACCGCCAAGAAACTGGGACTCACCTCAGGCAAGCTCGTTAACCTCAAGGTGGATGAAAATCAAATTTCATTGCCGGTTTACGTTTTACCGGGCCTCCCCAACGGAACCATCTGCACTTGGCTCGGATACGGTCGCACCGCAGCGGGTCGCGTTGCCGGTGACGCAGACGTCATGGTGGACTCTGTCGGTACGGATATTCGTCCTTTGCGGACGAGCGGAAATTGGTGGTCCGTTCCATCGGTCGTCACCGACCCCACGAGCACGAGTTACTTGTTAGCTACAACTCAAGACCACTTCCAGATTGACAATTTGGGACGCGACGAGATCAACAAGCGGGTTCCTAACCACTTGGTACGCAGTGGTACTTGGAGCAGCTTTGAAGAGTTCCAAAAAGCACATCCACACGATGAGCATGACGACCACAGTCAGGAAACAGCAGCTCACTCGGCAGAGGAAGATAAAAAAGAAGAAGGCCACGAGGATAAACACGAGGACTCCGAAAAGGGCCATGACAGTGGCCACGCACATCACTGGCCGGAAGGGCATCACCTGCACTTCAAAAACTTCGACCTCACCCGAGCTGGCTGGCTCGACGAGCCTGTGGCCCACAAATGGGGCATGAGCATCGATCTAAATAAGTGCACCGGTTGCAACACCTGCGTGATAGCCTGCCAAGCGGAAAATAACATTCCGGTCGTCGGCAAGGAGCAAGTCAGTAAAGGTCGCGAGATGCAATGGATGCGGATCGACCGTTACTTCATCACAGAGCAGGGAGATCGCGAAGGCATCGACCCCGCCATCGCACACCAACCGCTGACATGTCAACAATGTGAAAAAGCTCCTTGCGAAACCGTTTGTCCAGTTGCCGCAACGGTGCACTCGGATGAAGGCCTCAATGACATGGTCTACAACCGCTGTATCGGGACTCGCTATTGCGGTAACAACTGCCCATTCAAGGTTCGCCGGTTTAATTACTTCAATTACACGGATGCCCAAACCTTTATCAAAATCCCTGGATCGGATCGCTTGAAAAAAGCAGATCTTCAACTTCAGGGCATGATGATGAATCCGGAAGTGACAATCCGCAGTCGCGGGGTTATGGAAAAGTGCACCTACTGTGTGCAGCGAATCCAAAACGCCAAGATCAAAGCCAAGACCGAAGGCAACCGGGAAATCGGTCCTAACGAAATCAAACCTGCTTGCCAGGACGCATGTCCAACGCAGGCAATTGTGTTTGGTGACATCCAGAACGAAAAAAGTGATGTCCACAAATTACACAAAAACCCTCGGGCTTACGCATTGCTCGAGGAATTGAACATTTATCCGCGAACCAAGTACTTGGCGAGGGTCGTGAACCCCCACCCCGCACTGGTAGAAGCAACCGTCGCGGCTGCTCACTAAGCCGGAACTAAAAACGTTCGCATCGAATTTCATAAGCAAACAAGAATCATCGAGACAACTCAATGGCAATCACCGTTGATAATCTGACGAATAACACATTCGAAGACCCGTCACGTCGCGCGCCCCTGATCACAGGTGGCTTGGACAACGAGGGCGTGACCGAGGTCGTTGCCGACCTTGCGGAAGCTCCCTCGCCCCCGCGTATCTGGTGGGTTCTGCTAGCCGTATCCGCCGCCCTCACAGCGATGCTGGGAGGACTGATCATGCTGCTGATCTTTAAGGGCGTAGGAGTTTGGGGTAACAACAACCCCGTCTACTGGGGCTGGCCTATTGTAAATTTTGTGTTCTGGGTCGGGATTGGCCACGCGGGAACGCTGATTTCAGCCATTCTGTTTCTGTTTCGCCAACACTGGCGAACCAGTATCAACCGTGCCGCGGAAGCGATGACGATCTTTGCGGTGGTTTGTGCCGGGATGTTCCCGGGAATTCACATCGGTCGCGTGTGGGTGTTTTACTGGTTGTTCCCCATTCCCAGTGAACACTTGGCAATGTGGCCCAACTTCCGCAGCCCCTTACTGTGGGATGTTTTTGCTGTCTCCACCTATTTCACCGTTTCGCTGCTGTTCTGGTACATGGGTATGGTGCCCGATTTGGCAACCTTCCGCGATCGTTCCACAAGCAAGATAAAGAAGTTCATGTACGGCCTGTTTTCGTTAGGCTGGAGTGGCTCAGCACGTCATTGGCATCGTTACGAAGTGGCCTATACCATCTTGGCCGCCCTCGCGACGCCATTGGTGCTTTCCGTGCATACGATCGTTAGTTTCGACTTTGCGGTTTCCATCATCCCGGGTTGGCATACGACGATTTTCCCACCCTACTTTGTGGCCGGGGCCATTTTCAGTGGCTTCGCCATGGTGGTGACTCTATTAGTTCCAATGCGAGCCCTGTTCAATTTGAAACATGTCATCACGGTGCGGCATATCGAAAACATGAACAAGATCATCATGGTCACCGGCATGATGGTTGGACTGGCTTACACGATTGAATTTTTCATCGCTTGGTACAGCTCCAATCCGTTCGAGCTGTTTGCTTTCCAAAACCGGGCCTTTGGTCCGTTCTGGTGGGCCTACCTGGCTATGTTTACATGTAATGTGTTTGTGCCCCAGTTATTCTGGTTTAAGAAAATCCGCACCTCGATGATCATGAGCGTGATTGTTGGGATCGGAGTGAATATTGGAATGTGGTTCGAGCGTTTCGTCATCGTCATGACACTCAACCGCGGTTTCCTTCCATCCAGTTGGTCCTATTTCCGACCAACCTGGGTCGATATCGGCATGTTTGTGGGCAGCTTTGGCTTGTTCATGTTCCTGTTCCTTTTGTTCTGTCGATTCCTGCCGGTAATCGCCATTTCCGAAGTCAAAGGCACATTGGCATTCCAAAAACATATGGCATTGGCCGGTGGCTACTCAGAAGATGGCGATCACTAACTAAATCAACTCGAAGCCTGGTTACCGTGGTGGTTGCCCGAATTCAAACCTAATTGATGAATTGCAATGAATAACGAAGTTGACAATAGCGAACAGAAAAAGCTGATTGGTGTGCTGGGCCAATTCGATGACTCGCACACATTGGTTCACGCCTGCGAAGCTTTGAGAGATTCTGGTGTCAAGAAGATGGATGCCTACACGCCTTATCCGGTACATGGTATCGAAAAGGCAATTGGAATCCCGCGCACCATCCTGCCTTGGATCGTACTCTCGATTGCAGCAGGGGGTCTATGCATCGGCTTGGGAATGCAGTGGTACACAAACGCCACGACGCAACTGCTGCCGTTCTGGAGCGGCTACGAGTTCCGCATCAGTGGCAAGCCCATGTTTAGCTTGCCGGCGAACATTCCTGTCACCTTCGAAGTCATTGTGCTGTCCAGTGCGTTTGCCTCCTTCTTCGGTATGCTGGTACTTAACGGCCTGCCGAAACTAGCCAATCCGCTGCATCGCATCCCACGTTTCAAACGCGTCACCAACGACAAATTCTTTTTGATGGTCGACGTTAATGACGACAAGTTTGATGCCTCGCAACTCCGCAACAATTTCTCCGACTGGGGAGCGACTGACGTGGAAGAGGTATTCCAGGATCAAACCGACTGGAAACTCCCGGCCTTCTTAAAGACCTTTGCGGTCTTGGCATTGGTTTTGATGCTGGTTCCACCCGCTTTGGTTTTTAGAGCACGCGGCATGACCTACACGGGAACGCGTCTACACGTTGTTCCCGATATGGACTGGCAGGTAAAATTCAAGACCCAGACCGAGGGTCCTTTAGCTAACAACGACACGACCACCGAATTCTTCTTTCAGGATATCCGAGCACAGTTTGCCGATTTGCCCGGAACGGTATCGCGAAGCGATCAAAGCGGCGACTCCGAATTCTTCAAAGGTATTCGTGCCGGTTCTGATCTACATTCTTCGCATGCCACACCTGCGGTATTAGCTTCCAATCAGGAAGAAACGCCACAGGCAGAAACGCCCCAAACAGAAGAGACGGCAACCGCTGACGAAACGGCAGTGGACGAACCCGATTGGGTCACCACCATACCAAGCCAGATCAAAGTCGATCGGGACACGGTGATGCGTGGGCAACGACAATACAACATTTACTGTGCCGTCTGTCACGGATACTCCGGAGAAGGCAACGGATTGGCAAACAATCGTGCCGTCGCCTTGAGCACTTCAGGGGAATCTGCTTGGACCGAAGCCAAATCGCTTTACGACCCGACGGTAATCGACCAACCGGTCGGTCGCATCTACGACACCATCACCAACGGTCGGTCGACGATGGGCCCTTACGCAACCCGGATCAAACCGGAAGATCGATGGGCCATTGTGCTTTATGTAAAAGCGCTCCAAAAGACTCGCAAAGATGCTGTGTCAAAAACGACCGAGGCTGACTCGGACAGTGACAAAAAAGACAGCGACAAGTAACGATAAATTCAGAACACTACGACAATTGAACTGACGATCCAGAATCATGGCTCATATCCGAAAAGCTGAAATCACATCTCCCATCACCACCCTAGGTGGTGAGAGTACCTCGCGAATTATCCCTGCCTTATTGGTAGTGGCCGCTGCCTGTATTGGGGGCGCATTCGCCTTGCAAGGATTAACGAACCGGGCGCTGTTCCTGCATTCGTACCTTGTAAGCTACATGTTTTTCCTAACCATCACGTTAGGCTGCATCTTCTTCGTGATGATCCAGCACCTAACGAAAGCAGGATGGAGTGTTACCGTTCGCCGCGTGGCGGAGGTTATCGGTTGCGGTATCTTCCCGATGGCTCTTTTGTTCCTGCCCATTTTGGTGCTAGTGCTAACCGGTGACTCATCGCTGTACCCGTGGGTCAACACCACACCAGTCGCAGGCGGTGGACCTGAGTGGGCGGTCGGCGACGAAAGAATCTTTGACATCAAAGCGACTTTCCTGACGCCTTTCTGGTTTGGAATTCGTTCAGTGATTTACTTCACGGTATGGACGTTTATTGCCTTCCGACTTTATTCCTGGTCCGTCAAACAGGACGAGACAGGCGACAAGAACATCTCTCTAAAATCGCAATCGGCTTGTGCCCCCTTAATGTTGGC
>JAAEPL010000459.1 GCA_024232675.1 Planctomycetaceae bacterium | reverse complement strand
CGGGCGATGATGCCGTCCCCGTTCCATGTCTTCAGCCACGCCGGTGGCGATTCCCCACGCTGCTGGTCCAAGTGCACTGACCAATCACCGCGTTCCTTCATAAAAGCGATGATGCCCTGCAGTAGCCCTCGACAATATTGGCTGGAGGTCTCGATCAGGAGCACAACAGATTTCCGCGACATGACTGGTTCCCAACGAGAAAGCCCCACCTCAGTGAGGGCCTGGCGACTTCAAAACGACAGCTTCCTTATAGCAAGGGTTAATCCGTCAAACTAGAGGCTAAAACACGGGAAAATGTTTACATCGAAATGCGAGATATCTCCTACCGGTCGCATATCCTTCGTTAATAATGGAAATTGCGAATACGCAATTATTCCATTTAATCGGTACCCAGTCGGGTAGCCGAGACCTAAAGTAAGGGGTGCACCTGCATGGCAAACAACCGGGCCGAATTAACCGATAGCGGACAGTCGTGCGAGGTAATGGCAGACCACCGTGTCCTTGAAGATCCCGCGATGGGCGTCATCCAAAATCCAATCTTGAGTGGGTTCAACCCCGATCCGTCGATATGCCGAGTCGGCGAAGATTATTACATTGCCACTTCTACGTTTGAGTGGTTTCCCGGAATTCAAATCCACCACTCACGGGACCTTATTAATTGGCGATTGCTGACACACGCGTTGCAAGAGACCCGCTTGCTAGACCTCCGTGGCGTTCCCAGTTCCGGTGGTGTTTGGGCGCCCGCATTAAGCCATCATGACGGTCTTTTCTACCTGTGTTACACCGTCGTTCACCGCCATGAGGCAGCTACCAAAGACACACCCAACTTTCTCATCACGTCTCCATCCGTGGAGGGTCCTTGGTCCGATCCTGTTTTCATCAACGCTTCTGGATTCGACCCATCTTTATTTCATGACGATGACGGAAAAAAATATTGGTTGAACATGGTCTGGGATCATCGCCCACAACGGAATCCATTTTATGGCATTTCCCTTCAAGAAATAGACGTTCTCCGCGGTCAATTAATAGGTGAGCCTGATTTAATATTCAAAGGCAGCTCGCTAGGTTTCACCGAAGGACCGCACATGTATCGGAGAAACGGCTGGTATTACTTACTAACGGCCGAAGGGGGCACCGAGTACAAGCACGCCGCCAGTCTCGCGCGTTCTCGGAACCTGCGAGGTCCCTTTGAGGTGCATCCACAAAACCCCATCCTCACATCTGCGGATGACTCAGAACTGGCTTTGCAAAAGGCAGGGCATGCCAGCTTGGTCGAAACGACCACCGGTGAATGGTACATGGCCCATCTTTGTGCTCGCCCTTTGCCTGGGACCCGTCGCTGTAATCTAGGCCGCGAAACAGCGCTCCAAAAAGTGACGTGGCACGATGACGACTGGCTGTACCTTGAGGGAGAAGGCAATACTCCCCGGGAACAAGTTAAAGCGCCCCGCTTGCCGATTCATCCGTGGCCCGATTTACCTGCGCGAATTCCATTTGACTCTGCCCACTATGCTACGCCCCGGATGCCATCGGACCGTGTGATTCGCTCACCACAACAACTGCGACTACGCGGTGCCGAGTCGCTGGAGTCCTGTTTCGAACAAGCGATGCTGGCCCGCCGACTCACCCAACAGCAGGCAATCGTCACGACCTGTATGAATTTCCAGCCCGCAGGATTTCAACAGATGGCGGGACTGGTGGCCTATTACAACAACCACCTCTTTCATTACCTGTATTTGTCACACGATGAGGAAATCGGTCGTTGCTTGCAGATCCACTCCTGCGATGATGGGAAATCGACTTTCCCCTTGGAAAATGAGATAGTACGAGTGCCTGTGGGGAAACTCTACTTGCGAGCGGTTTTTGATAATGCCTGCCTGCAATTTAGTTGGTCCAGCAACGGAACGGATTTCCAGCCGATCGGCGTTCCATTAGATGCCTCTATTCTGTCGGATGATTACGGAAACCATTGGGGTTTCACAGGTTCCTTTGTCGGACTCGCCTGTCAAGATTTAACGGGTGGAAGCCAACACGCTGATTTTGATTTCCTCGACATCGAGTGACTAACCCCTACAAAACCAATCCATGAAATTTCAAACTCTTTTCATTGCTTTCATCGTTTCGCTGGGCGGTTTCCTGTTTGGCTTTGATGCCGGGATCATCTCTGGCGTAATGGAATTCGCGAAACCGCATTTCGAGTTGAACGATATTCAGAATGGCTGGGCTACCAGTTGCCCGACATTTGTCGCAATGTTTGCCATGCTAATCACTGGAAAACTCAGTGATATGATTGGTCGCAAACCCATCCTATTGATGGTTGCCTTCCTCTACGCGTTGTCGGCTTTGCTGTCAGCATACGCCAACTCATATGAAATGCTATGCGCAGCGCGAATGATCGGTGGCTTCGCATTCGGCGCTGCTTTGATTCTGGCGCCAACTTACATCGCCGAAATTTCCAATGCTGCCAACCGTGGGAAACTAGTTTCCATCCAGCAATTAAACATTGTTCTCGGATTCTTTGCCGCCTTTTTGAGCAACCTGATTTTTAATCAATATCAATCTGATACAGCATTCTTGACCGAAGAGAACGTTTGGCGATGGATGCTAGGGGTCGAACTCATTCCCGCCGTAGCCTATTTCGTCCTGCTCTTTTTTGTGCCGAAAAGCCCGCGTTGGTTGTTCGCGCAAAATCGAAATGAAGAAGGTAAGCAAGTCTTGATACGTCTGCATGGCGAATCTGCTGCGGCAGACGAAGCCAGTGAAATCGAGACCAGCCTGAACGCAGACAAGGGCTCCCAAAGAGCGTCCATTTCCGAACTCTTCAATCCTGCCCTGCGGTATATCCTGGGGATCGGTATTCTGATCGGCATCTTGCAACAGGCGACCGGTATCAACGCCGTCTACTTCTATGCCAACTCAATCTTCAAGCAAACCGGCATCGGCGTTAGTGCTGCCTTTTTCTCCGGCGTTCTACTCAGCTTCACCTCGGTAGTTTTTACGATTTTCGCCATGGCGACCATCGATCGCATTGGCAGGCGCACTTTACTTTTGTTCGGGATCGCCGGGATTGCCATCAGCATGCTGACCTGTGCTTATGGATTTCACCAGGCAAAATATGAACTCACACCACAAGGCATTGCCAAATTAGAAAATGTTGACCAGGCCAAATTACTGAGCATCGCTGATAAAGAATTTGGCTCCGACGTCGCATTCAAAAACCAAATGAAAGCGTTGCTCGGAGAGACCAGTTACAACAAGAATGAGGGCGCGATACTGGAGGAAGCTATCGAAATGAACGCGACCGTCGTGTTGATCGGTGTGCTCGGCTTTATTGCTTGCTTTGCTTTTTCCTTAGGACCCGTGATGTGGGTCTTGCTATCGGAGCTTTACCCCAACCGCATACGAGGCTTAGCGATCGGTTGCATTGGTTTTATTAATTCCTTTACCGCTTGGTTCGTCACGCAAATATTCCCCTCGTCTCTCGCTTATTTAGGCAACTCGATCAGCTTTCTGATTTTTGGCCTGATTGCCGCATTTGGTTTTTTGGTGCTGCTAAAAACACTTCCTGAAACCAAAGGGAAGACGCTGGAAGAGCTAGAAGCCGAATTGGTGAGACCCCCACGATAAACGGGTATTTCCACCAGATAATTCGCTGTTAAGTAAACTTAGATAAGAATTCGATCGACCTACGCCGCATCAGCTGAGCGGCCCACAAAAGGTCCCAACGAAATAAAAAATCATGAAAAATATGCTCGTTGCCTTACTTCTGCTAGGCACCGCCTTAATCAGCCCCTGCGATGCGCAAGAATTGGCCGGCAAATTCTCGCCGCCTTCCGGTAAGGTCCTCGTTTTTACCGGACAGGATAATGCTTCGGTCGGCGGCACAGCGGAATATCAAAATGGTTACGTCGACAATATCGGCGTCCCCGCAGGCATCACGCATTACGTTTATTTTTCTGAGGGCTGGACCAACGCATTCGGTCGGACGTTTGCGCCCGGTCAGGTAGCCGGCCTGAATTCCGAAACCGAATGGGCCTCCGGCCCCATGCATCAAAAGGCTTACCTTGATTCGTCGATTCTCGATCCTTGCGTCATGCACGTGTCCATTGCGATGGAAGGCAATTGTGAAGACAAGGTAGCGGATGGTTCTTTTGATCACTTGATCAACGAGTTCGTGCAATTTGTGAAGGACCACCCCGACCATCCCTTTCTGATCCGGATTGGCTACGAATTTGATGGCAGCTGGAATAAATACGATCCCGAGAATTTCAAGAAAGCATTCCGTCGGATTGTCGACTCGTTGCGAGCCGCTCAACTGACCAACTATGCCACTGTTTTTGCCTCTTCCAGCAGCGTGAAGCCGGGGCAGTTTGAGGAATACGATCCGGGCGCTGATTATTACGACTGGATTGGCTACTCATGGTGGGGTGGAGAAAAAGACGGCTCACCGGCTCTCGAATTTGCTCGTAAGGTCGGCAAGCCAGTTTTCATCGCCGAAGCGACGCCACGCGGTCACTTTTTCAACCTCGAGAATCCGCAAGAGGTTTGGAATGAATGGTTCGTAAAATTCTTCGATCACATTGAAGAAAATCGCGATGTGATCCGTGCCATTTCCTACATCAACGCCGATTGGGATGCGCAAGATATGTGGGATGGTTGGGGACAAACCCGCATTGAAACCGTCCCCCTGCTAAAACAACGTTGGCTGGAAAAAATGGCCGACCCGATGTTTGTAAATGCGGAAGATCAACCCTTCCAACTGATTGGCTTTCCCGCGTCAACAAGCGTCGCGGGTCAAAACATCCCCCCTTATAAAAACTCTTCTCTGCCCATCGACACAAGGCTGAATGATCTTCTGAGTCGCATGACACTGGAAGAAAAGGTTGCTCAAATCACCGGCTGGTGGGATCCCAGTGAAGAAAAACTCCGCGAACAAGGTCGCATCTTCACTCCCGAGTTCTATGCAGAAAAATGCCCTCACAGCATCGGGGAACTGGGTCCTCTGCACAACTTGACGATTGACGAAGATGCCCTGCAATACGCAGCCATCCAAGATTATTTCCGCAACCAAACTCGCTTGGGCATTCCAGCGATGCTGCACGATGAGGCGGCGCACGGCTTTATGCGTTTTGAAGCGAATTCCTTTCCAACACCCATTGGTATTTCATGCAGCTGGAATCCCGAATTAATCGCCAAGCTCTATTCGCAAGCGGGTCGAGAGGCGCGATCGCGAGGGATTGCCCACGTGCTGTCTCCCATCGTCGATGTGGCTCGTGACTTGCGTTGGGGTCGCGTTGATGAAACGTTGGGCGAGGATCCATTTCTCGTCTCCCGCCTTGGCGCTGCGATGGTTCGTGGACTGCAAGGTTCGAATGATGGCACGGTAGCACCCGATCATGTAGCAGCCACACTGAAACATTTCGCTGGCTACGCCAACACCTCCGGAGGTCGTAACCGGGCGCCCTACACCCATGGCCCGCGGCATTTGCTGGATACCGAAGTCGAACCCTTTCGATATGTCATCAAAAACGCCAAGCCAAACTCGGTAATGGTAGCCTTCAATGAAGTTGACGGCCTGCCTTGCCACGTGAACCCGTGGATCCTGCAGGATATTTTACGCGATTCCCTGGGTTTTGAAGGTTTGATCGTCGGTGATTATCAGGGCATCGACCTAGTCCGCAAATATCAGAAAATTGGCACCTCGGACGCCGATGCAGGCCGCATGGCATTACAGGCAGGTTTACAACTCGAGCTGCCTAATAATTTTGGTTTCAAGCATCTGCCTAAACTGGTTCAGGAAGGCAAGGTCAACATTGATGAAGTCGATGCGGCCGCACGAGCCGTTTTGGAACTTAAATTACGCCTCGGTCTGTTTGAGGGTCCTGAAAAACTGGATCTTCAAAAAGCCAAATCACTGGCCAGTTCACCTCAGGCGACAGAACTGGCTCGAGAAGCTGCACGGCAATCAATCGTCTTACTCAAAAATGAAAACAATTTGCTACCTTTGACAGTTGGCGAGCACGAGACGATCGCCGTCATTGGCCCCAATGCCAATGTGTGTCGCCTGGGTAATTACTCAGGTCGACCCCTAAAAACTGTATCGCTGTTGGAAGGCATCCGCAACTTCGTCGGTGACAACGTAAACGTCACGCATGCCGAAGGTTGCAAAATCGCCAACAATGATACCGGCGACTCTTATGCCAATTGGCGTTACGTTAATGACATTGAGTTCACGTCATTGGAAGAGAACCAGCCTTTGATCGAGCAGGCCGTCGGCGTCGCCAATGAAGCGGATGTCGTGATCCTGGCGCTGGGTGAAAACGTTTTGTTAGCACGGGAAGCTTGGGGCGGTAATCACGTGGGCGATCGAACCACGCTCGATCTTACCGAATCTCAAAAAGTGCTGGCCGATGCGGTTCTGGCCACCGGCAAACCCGTCGTATTGTTTTTGAACAACAGCAAACCGGTCACGTTGCATGCCTTGGGCGATCAAATCCCAGCCATCATGACGGCTCATTATGCCGGCCAGGAAACCGG
>JAAEPL010000458.1 GCA_024232675.1 Planctomycetaceae bacterium | reverse complement strand
TAAATCATCTCCGACAACATGCGAAGAACGACCTTTTCCCCACCCATTATGGAGAGCGACTCGATTCGGAACGTACAGCGAACCGCTGCCATCGTGATAAAAAAGGCTGCCTGATACGATTTCCATCAAATTTTTCTTCGGCGCGCTTTCACTTGCTTGCCACGCGAATTTTTTCATGTTGTTACCAGCCCCTGTTGTTTCACAACTTATGAGGGTAATTAAGAATAAAACCAGTCCTATCGTATTGAACGATCTAGCCATCGAGATACTGGCGTACGCGCCTACCGTTTTCAAAATTTGGACCGTTGCCTATTTCCAGGCGAGCTGAAAAATGGAAATAACGATAGCGTAAATCGCGCAACCAGGAGCGGTCGTTGTCATGCCAGTCCTGCGGCTGCGAACTGAAAGCGCCCTTACCCTCATGTTTGCTTACGTAAGAGTCTACTTCCTGTTTTACCGCGACGAGTTCGGAAGGTATGTTTTCGACACTTTCAAGTCTGCCCTTGAGGATAATTTCACTGCTGCGTGCATGCTTTGCCATCAGCTGTAGTGGTATGCGGCTGTACAAATTGCTGATGCTGTCGCGGGTGGCGCGCAGATTGACTTGTGGCGTATCGTTCCGACCAATATGAGCAAGGTCCACGCTAATTTCATCTTCCTTGTACCAGCCGGCCGCCACCAGATCGGTCTTGTCCCGATTCGCCCGCTCCTCGGCATCCTGACCCATGGTCCAGAAAATATCATGATCCTCACCCACGTCTTCCCGATAACTGCCGCCTATATCCGAATGCACGCCCGGTAGGAATATCTGCACGCCATTACCGGCACTTCTAATGTCGGTCAACGAAAAATTTTCGCGGTGCTCGTCGGCGGCCGCCAAATGCACCGCTTCTTTAGCATGTGCAACCGCGTCGAGCTTGAGCGCGCCAGTGTCGTTAGTAAAGGAGAAGCCATGTGAAGAAACCGTATCATACAGACCGGCGAACCAGACCTCAGCTTTACCGACATCGTAACCCGAACCTAGCAAATTCTGTTTTACCGACTCCGAGTCGAGCAAGGCCTGGAATATGAAAGTCCGTGCGGTTGCGGCACCGCGGCTGAATCCGAACACGTCCAAAGTTAACCCGACAGTTGCATAAATATCGCGTCGGATGCCCTGTAAACCCTTATTTCTAAAGGCTTAAAGGCCTAAATTCCAGTTGGTTCTGGACCTCACCTCAGGTGAGTTCCAGCAGGCACTAAAATAAACCCGTTTT
>JAAEPL010000457.1 GCA_024232675.1 Planctomycetaceae bacterium | reverse complement strand
GGCACGTTTGCGGCGGGCATCGCTAGGACATTTATTGTTTCCCGTCGTCGGGATGTTTGCCGTCGTCATGCGGTGAATCAAATCCTCGTCCATGATTGAATAAGGCCATAAACGCCTTCACTTCGTTGCGGTCAATGACCCCGTCAAGGTTGTTATCCATGTGGCTTAAATACAGAGTCGCCTGTTGGGCAGGAAATTCACTGCCTTCAATCAAGCCATTTTTGTCGCGATCCAGATCGCTAACTCGCGCAAACATGCTAGGCATGAAAATGCCAGGGCGGCTACCCAAGCGGCGATCGGCCCGGATTTCGATTTCGTATTTCTGTGAAATGGTTTGGCAAAAGGTCTCGGCATCATCGCAAACGGTGTAAGTCAGCAAAACAGAAATGGATTTGTCAGGCGATGATTTCCGTTCCCAATCTACGAGAAACATCCGCGGGTCAATATCGGCATCAGCGGTTACCGAAGGCCCCGCCAGATTGACGGAGCTGATTTTCATTTCGTCGGCGACCTGAATTTGCAGTAAGACGTTTCCCGCTCGGTTATTCCAGTGCACTTGGTACAGCGGATCCAAATAAACCCCAAGGTATAATTGCCCGCTACCGTTTTGGGTGAATAATCCGGGCGTCGCTTCCGCTCGTAATTTGGCGTAGGCAGGAAATTCGCTTGGTTGAATTTGACAAGGCATCGGCCGCAAATTGGCGGGAAGTTTTAGGCGGGGCACGACACCGCTGGCGATTTCACGGCGAGGCATTTTGAAGGCGGGCAACGCCTGTTCTGGGGTGGTCGGATTTTCCACGGTTCCGATCATTTCCGTCAAATCCGCGCGTAGCGTCTCCGGATTGGACCAGAATCGTTGCCGGATAACTTCTCCCTGTGGATCAATCACGAATTCTCCGTTGGGCGCGTTTCCCAACGCACTGGCCAATTTTCCCTCCAGGGGATCACACAACCAAGGAATTTGAGAGCGTGTGATTTTTTTGAATTCGGCAATGTGTTTGAGTCTTTCTTCGATGGTGTGCGGAGCGACAAAACCGTTGATTTCAGGATGTGCGAGGTTTTTATAGACGTAGTAGAAATGGATGTTTTTTTCGCGGTAATCCTGGTACACGGCCTCCAGACCGGAGACGTTTTTAAGAAACGGCGGTCACGTCAAGCAACCAAAAACCAGTACCGTGTATTTACCTTGAGTGCGGGATAAAGAAAAAGTGTTTCCCTGTTCGTCGAAAACAGATACGTCCGGTGCGGCCTTATTCAATAGGGGAGCACGTTCTAAAAATCGCTGGTCGTAACGTGCGGTCCATTCACGCGTCTGGGGTTGAGCGTTACCGATTTTATCTTGAGCGATTGTTGGATGGCTCGAGGTTCCGCATAGCAAGACGCTCAACAGTGTGGAGAAAAGTAACCGTCGCATGCTGGGTTGATTCCTTTGGCTTAAATTACTTTAGGCGTCCGCAGGTTGCTTTTTGCCGACCTGCAACCACTGCTCCGTGCCACGTTCGTCCACCGATCGGCAGGCCGCTTCAATTTGATCGGCAATATCTCCGAGATCTGCCTGCCACTCATCAGGCTCGATATCCGGTGGGCATAGTTGTGCTAATTCATCAATCAGCAGAACCAATCTTAACAGGTGGCGAAAGATCATGCCTTCCTGACTTTGCAGCTTGTTACTCGTGATGTATTTGTTGAAATCACCGCCGTACTCCATAAGTTCGCCGGCAATCCATACGGGCCAAATACGAACATCGTGTACGCTGGGGAAATCATGCTGGAAAAGACGGTGAAGTTTTTGTGCGAGCGATAAAACGTACACACGTTCCTCGTCGAACCAGCCTCCACGTTTATCGTCTTCGTCCTCATCGGCAGGCGTGGCCCCGAGTTCTTCCGCGGTCGCTAGGCCCAGCTTGAGCAGTTGTTCATCGAGGCGGCCCGTGGCCAAGGGACCGGGTGGTAATTCCTCGTAATTAGGAACCCGTACGGCACGTCCCAAAGAACGCGGTAATTCCAAGAGGCTTTCCATTGCCTGCAAGCGTTCGTTGCGATCCGCGATGCCAAGGTGATTCATCAAAAACATTCCATACAAAGGATGAACCCCACGCAGCTTGGCAAGGTTTGGCAGGAGTTCCGTTGGATGCGCAAATATTGGCTGATAGAGGGGCCTCGGTTCTTGGTCGGTATCCTTGTTTGTTTCCGCTGCATGGACGGGTTTACGTTTGGGGGGTGGGGTAGCAGCACGCCTTTGCCCAAGGTCCAAGGTCATCCCAGCGGGTTGGCTTGGCGTGGTCGTGGGCGTTGGGTCGGCTGCATTCGCGGGATCAGCTTTCCCGGTTTCCAATTCGGCAAGACTCGGTTTGGGTTCGAGGGTGACATAGCCTGCACGCCAAAGTGTGATTAATTGGTCATTAAGAATTTTGTGAGCGCGTAAAGCATTCTTCGGTGTTAACAGACGCTTATCGATCAATTGGCGAATCGGTGCGACTTCGGGTGATAGATCCAACATGTAGGCTAACATTCGCCATGGCAATCCACCGCGGCTTGCCAAATCAGCGGAGGGAGCTGCTACTAATTGGTGGAACTGTGTTTCATTCCAATACTGCACGCCTTCGCGTCGTTTGGGCATCTTCTTTTTTAGTTTTTTGCGTGCTTTCATCAGGCCCGGGTCTTTGGTGTTTTCCGGGATTTGATCAAGCTTCTCTTGCGCCCTCAAAATTTTAACATCGTCCTCATGAGCCAGCGCGTAGACATAGCCCTGAGTATCAAATTGCGGACGTCCTGCTCGCCCAAACATCTGATGGGCGGAGCTAGGTTCAATCAATTTCATTTTTCCCGGAGGCCCTTTTAACAAAGTGGGCAGCACGACGCTGCGCGCCGGTAAATTGATTCCGGCGGCCAGTGTCTCTGTGCAAACACACAAGGAGAGTAGTTTCTCTTGGAATAAGTCCTCGACGATACGCCGATAACGGGGAAGCACTCCGGCGTGATGGACGCCAATGCCACGCATCAAGATTCGCTTTAGTTTAGGGCCCGCACCTGGGGACATATCTTGGTCTGCGAGGAATGCAGCGATCTGTTTTTGCTGCTCATCCGTGACGACTTTTTTTCCCTTGAGTTGCTCTGCCACCGTCCAGCACTGTTCACGATTAAAACAAAAAATGAGTGCCGGGGTACGTCGTAAATCGGGATCTCGGTCGACCATCGTCTCGACCTGCTCCACCAGCAATTGATCGTCGACCCATTGAAACGAAAGCGGTACCTTGCGGACATCCCCTTGGACCAGTTGCAGTTTCCGGTCATGCCGAGTGCGCAACCAACCATTGAATTCCATCGCATTACCGACGGTCGCTGAAAGCAGGAGCGTGCGTACCTGTTTCGGTAGAAGGCCTAAGCCAAATTCCCAGACGATTCCTCTTTCGGGATCGTTAAAGCTGTGGAATTCGTCCATCACCACAGCCCATACATCGTCGAAATCAAACGCCTCACGGTGCAGTAATCGGTTGAGCAAAATCTCGGCGACGACCACCAAAATTTTGGCGTCGGGATT
>JAAEPL010000456.1 GCA_024232675.1 Planctomycetaceae bacterium | reverse complement strand
TTATTCATTAAACGCTGCACATCACCCGTTCTGGCGTCCATATCTGCGCGAATGATCACTACCACATCGCTCGTCGCAACCCCATCCGAATTTGCTTGACGAATTTCTCGCACAAGGATTGGTTTGATCACATCAATGCCCGCGATCAATTGATCGTAGTACTTGATACTGCCATCTTCCTTGAGGTTGAGTGTGATCTTAAAAGGCGGTGCCTCTTCCGGAGGACGCGCCAATTCACTCATTGGTAAATTAATCTCTTCACTTAGCTCAACTTCTGAGAAATTAATTACCAACATAAAGAAGGCAATCAACTGGAAAGTCATATCGATCATCGGAGTCAGATCGCCTTCCAGGATTTCGTTTCTCTTCCTTCTAAATCTCATCGGCTTCCAACTAAAATCTGAGAATCGTCGTTACACTGAAAAAGGAAACACTCCGCGTCGCTCAATTTTTGGCGGATACGTTTTCAAACCGACTCATCAGATTTTCACTGACGATTCCGACCTCTAATACCAGACGTTGCACGCGGTTCCGCAGGATGTTGTATGCGGCAATAGCAGGAATCGCGATCGCCAAACCGACCAGTGTCGTCATCAGAGCGCGAGAAATTCCTCCCGCCAGTTCATTAGGATCTGGGGCACCGCCCGACAAGGCGATCGTGCTAAAAGAATCGATCATCCCGTGAACCGTTCCAAACAAACCAATCATGGGCGAAATCGTTCCGATCAAAGCTAAGTAACTCAGTCGATGATCCAGCTTCATGCTTTCTTCTTCCCCGACCTCCTGCATCCCTTCTACGGCGTGGGAGTAACCGGCGGTCAGCTTAGCCAAACCGGTCGATAGTACGTTGCCCAAAAAGGAGTCATCCGCTTTGGCCATCTCATAGGCTTCTTGGTAATTCTTTTGATCGAGATTCGCTTCAAAGTTTTCAATTAGGTGGTCCGGGCAAAGCGTTTCGCGACGGGCTGACATCAAATTCATGACAAACAACGCGACCAGCGTGAACGAAAGCACAAGGAAAATAATGATGTAAAGCGGGCCCAAGGCCTCCACCAACCACGTCAAAAACGATTTCTTTTGGGCCAATTCTTCCCCCCCGCCTTCCGTGGACTGCAAGGCCAGCAAATCGCTTGCAAATTGGGGAGCCAAAACCAGCACAGTCGCAACGGTTAACACCAGCAAACCCAATCCCCAACGACGGCGGCGCCATGCCACTCGGTTGAGTGGTGAGGATAGGAATTCACCCGAAATGGGTTCAGCATTTAGAGGCATCGATGTTCTCCGCTTTCGAAGGGAAAGGTAGATGGTTGCTCGGGAGGATAAAAATCAACGTGGCTAGATTCTAACGGGCATTGGCTGGACCGGCAAACAGGTCTGTCGGCTAGCGAAAGCTCACTATTTTAACTTGGAGGCCCAGTAGGTATTTCGGTATCGTTGCGTCAGTTTCTGTCGGGCGCTGGCCGCACGATCGGGTCGCTCGCTTTTTGCCCATAAATTCACCAGATGGTAGAGGGCTTGAGCATGACTGTCCGGATCCAGCGTAAACAGCAAATCCGTTTTCAAAAAGGCACGAATCGCTTCCTTGGTTTGCTGTTCCTCGTTGTAGCAAACCCCTAAAGCATTGTTGGCATGTGCGAACAGCTCGATATTTTTGGAGCTTTCATTTTCGATGATCTGCATCACCAACTCTCTTCCCACTTCGGGTTGACCAGCCAGTGCCAGAGCTTGGGCTCGCAAACATTGGGCAATAAGTTTTGCTTGGATCGCGTAGTCTTCTGCGCTTGGATCTGCTTCGGTCGCCTTGAATGCCGCAATCGCCTCGTCGTAATTTCCGGAATAGAGCTCAGCTTTCCCAGAATTCAGCTTTCCGTAAAAACTCAGGGACGGCCACGGTCCGGTCGATGTTTTGGCGTATTGCGCCGTCGCTGCATCAAATTTTCCGCTTGCCATGGCTAAAGCACCAAACATATCCATGGCTGGATAAAGGTGATAACTGTTGGGGTATTTTTTTATGAACGCATTCATTTCACGGGCCGCTTGATCGATGGAAATCTTCCCGCCCTGCATCGCAAGTTGAGCCGATGCCGCAGCTCGGTAAAAGTCAATTTCATGGGTTAGCAAATCGCGACTCGGGGCGTCCGTGAGCGTCTGCAATTCGTTAAGACAAGCAGTGTAGCGACCGTCCGCGTAGGCGGATTTAGCTCGCACCAATTCGTTGGAGCCATCAAAGCGAATCATCCTGACACCCCAAGGCGCAATGTTCTTATCGCCATCGGAAGTACTGACAACGATGTTGTCAGGTGTAAACGACTTCACGGTTCCTCGGACTGGTCTTCCGGCCACCAAGGTGATCGAATCCGATTGAGCCAACAGAGTTTCCGTCGCGCATGCGAACAGCAGACACGCCATGGCAGCTGCGACCAAGTAGGGTTTCAACATCAATCGTACTTTCATCAGAGACTTATCCTTTTTCCTGCTGCATGCGAACGAGCAACGCATCCAAACGACTTTTCCATGGCTCTCCTCCCATTTCGGGAACCTTGGCTTTAAATCGAGTGACTTCGTCGATAGCCGACTGCTGCATACTTTCCTGTTTCTTGATTTGTCCGTAACGGAACTTGCATTTTGCAATGTTGTAAACCGCCTCCGCTAAAAACGCATTCTTCTTGCTGCGTTGGGCGGCCTTCGCTAGATTCACCCAACCCATGATTGCGGTAACTGTTTTTCCATTTGCTAATTCGCGTTTCTCGCCACCTCGAATTGCCTTCACTAAAGCTTCCGAATTACCCTTTGCGATACCCCAATCGGCATACACCCGCGCCGCTTCAATTTGCAAATCGATAAACTGCCGGTTCTTACCGACACTTAAGATGTCAGCAAAGGTCTTGATGGCTGCCTCGTATTGCCCCGTACCGCTGAGCGATTTGGCGAGTCCTCTTTGAATCTCCAAACGAATCCGAGGGTCGGTCTCGTTGGCTTTGTCCAGCTGACTATAAATGGATACGGCTTGTTTGAAGAATCGCTTGGCTGGATCGGTTAAACCATTTTCATTTAATCCTTGACCAATTTCCAAATCCATGGAACCCGTCAAAAGCATTAGGTTTTGGTCTTCGGCATTCTTCCCCAAGGCCGCGAGAAACGCTTCCAGACCATCCGCAAACGCCTCCCGCTGCTGATTATTGCCCAGCGATTCGAATTGTTGTTTAAGCTCTCGCGCGAGCGTCAGATAAATATCAGAGAGTTGCTTCCTGCCTTCTGGAGAGTCGCCGATATCATTTTTCAACGCCTGTAATACAGCCTGTGATTTTTCCACCCAGCTTAAAGCATTTTCCGCATCTCGCAGCTTGGCGAGGTACCCGCGAACCGCTGTCCGATAGGTATCACGGCGGAATTTATCGTCCTTCGCGACTTTATTTTTGTTCTTGATGAGATCCAAGGGAGCCACCGGGGCATTTTCAAGCATGTCAATCGCCATATCTGTCTCACCGGCATCCAAGTACAACTCAACCAACGCCAAAACCGAGCGTGCCTGGTAAGTCGATACGGTGGAAGCGTCTAAAGAAACGATACCGTCTTGCAGCCTAGACTGAGCCTTATCACGCATCGCTGCTAAGCTCGCGGCATCTGTTTCACCGCGACGTTTTTCTCGAACATACATCTGCCACAATCGGTTACCCACCTCCAAAACCACGGGCGGTCGAGATGGTGAGTTGGCAGGCACCCGCTCCAGATAGTCATTCGCCTCTACCAAATCACCTTCGGCCAGGGACAGTAGCGTCATTACCAAGCCGGCCTGTTCGGACTGGCGGCTACCCGGCCACGTTGAAAAAATGAGATCACAGAGTTCCACCAATCGCTCACGTTCAAAACTGCGATCGGCGGGGGTCTCGCCCTCGGCCAACTTGCCCTCTTCCCGGTACAGATTCCAGTACGCGTTACACACCAATCCGGCCGAGGGTGCAGCACCCGAGTTATTAGGGAAATTTTCTAACACATACTCCCCAATAATTGCGGCTTCAAAATACAGATCATTTTGATAATAGTTGGCACATTGCAGATAACGAATATTGGATAAATCATCCGCGGAACTTTGGTCATCGGTCATCTTTAGTGCTAATTCCAGCATGGCCAATGCGGATTGAGAATCGGCGGCAATCTGTTGTTTGAGGGCAGTAATTTTCGAGTCATCCCCGGCGGCCTCTGCTTGCTTCAGGTCAATTTTCAATTGGCCCACGCGGACCTGAATTTCCTTTCCGCGTTTTCGAGCTTCGGCCATCGTCTCGGGAGGGCCTTTATTTTCAGCGACTTCGGCCTCGGCAACCGAACTGCCCATCGCCTCTAGTAAAGCCCTGGCTTCATCGCGATGCGTGCCGGCGATCCGCGATAAACTTCGCAAAATCCGATTGGCCTGTTTCTTTAAATTTGTCAGTTCTTTGCGTGTCTCGGGATCACGGGCGCCGCCCTCGGCCTTAATCTTGTCGACCTTATCCTTGCAAGCCTTGGCAAATGCCAACTGAATTTTGATCCCGTCTGGGCTGCGGCCAAATTCCGGCGTCATGGAGTAAACCACCTGCCTTAGCCGCTGAAACACCTCTTCCAATGGAAAGGGGTCCATCAGGTTCCAGCAATCGACAGCGACCACAGCGGCTTCGCGTTTCTTGGCGATTTGTACGCTTCCTCTGGGCAAATCAAAGACATCAACAAGATGCCCCATCGCTTTATCCGGCTGGCCAAGTTTCACAAAACATCTCGCCGCGCCCAAACAACCGTCGATCCCACTCAAGCGTGTTCGGTATTTCTCATAGAGCTCTAAATTTTCCACCGAAGCTTGCTGCAGCAACTTGGCATACTCCGGGTGATCGGGGCCGAAAGAGTCGGCAATGCGTTCCTTAATTTTGGGAGACTGCAAACGCACCAAAACGTATTTGTTGCGTAATCGCTCGCGATCAGTGTTGGCATTCGGGTTTTGCGGATCCAGCTTCTTTTTCAATTCGCTGCGTAGCCGTTGGCGAATCTCCCCGTAGGCGGTGCTGGCCTCCTCGAGACAGACTCGTGCCTTTTCCTGTTTTTCCGTTTTTTGAGCAACGGTCATGCGATCTGATTTGGCCTGGGTCAACAAACGCCCAGCCCGAGCCATTAATATACGAGCGCGTTGTTCTTGCGCTTCTGCCAGCAAAACCGCTCTTGGCTCCGCCTTGATATAGTCCGTCAAAATCTTTTCGGTTCGATCCAATTGAGCCGTCAAACGTGCATCATCTCGAATCAAACCAGCCTCATCCAACAATACTGCAACTTTGTGCAAGGCGATCCGCTCACGAAACTCTGGCGGAGCTAACGGGCTGTTTTCCATGGCATCCAAATACTCAATCGCCACATCAAAAAGCCGCTCCTCACGCAAAGCCTCCAGAAATGCCTGACAAGGCTCTTCTGCATGAACCTCTTGCGACCTGCTGAAGAAGCAGTTCGATAGCGTAAGCAGGAAGAAAAAAGTTAGTATAAGACGAGTGCCGTAAAGCAAAGGTCGCATCTTGTATCCTGTAAGAACAAACTGATACCGGCCAGATCAATCATTTGAGTCCCATCCGCTACAGAAAAGCCTGGTCGCCAAGAGACGAAGAGGTTGGGAAGTGGCGTAGAGCCTGTAGCAGAAATGTTGGTGTCATTCCCTTGCGGGAAAACAGCCTGACTGCACTCAAGGGTAGCCATCTGACCAGTGAAAATCAACTAGGCAACGGGTCAAGAGACCGGGATACAATGTGTCATGACAGTATAATAAGATAGGGAGCTGTCCCTTCAAAAACACGTTTGCTGCTCATGACACGGAATATTAAGTTCACGATCCCTCCAAGGGACGAAGACCATCCCGATGACGCACCCGCGTCCGTGCCCTTAAGCGAACCCAGTCGTCGTACATCGCGTACCGGCCTTGGGGGAACGGCAGGCGTGCGTTTGGGATTCTTATGCCTGCTGCTAGTCATGGTACTGTTGGCGATGAACCACGCTTCCAAACCACAGAGTTGGAATTGGTTATTCCAATTTGACCAGGTTGATTTACCAAATAATGCGGCGGGATCTCCGGTCGACACGCCCCCAACCACTCAGTCCACCAAGCCTGCGGAGCTGGCTTCCGATCCCTCGAAAGCGACGACCGCAGCCTCCTCAAAGGGGGCACTCGCGGCAAACATGGAGCGACAGTTCTGGAGAGATCTACTGCAACAAATGGACGGACAGCAGCAAGTACGGCTCTTCAATTTAATCAAAGCAACGACGGCTCAGACCGATTTGCCGTCAGGATCGA
>JAAEPL010000455.1 GCA_024232675.1 Planctomycetaceae bacterium | reverse complement strand
ACCGTATTGCCAAATCGAGGATTGTCAAAATCGGCGGTCAGGTTGGTTGCCGACCCTTCCGCAAGAATCATTTTCAGATCGTTGGCGGGCGTCAGGGTGTTCATCGATTCGTTACCGAAACGGATGGCCATGTCGGGGCCATTGTTATCGAGTGTAACGTCTCCTGTGTAATCGATTTG
Organism: Planctomycetaceae bacterium; assembly: GCA_024232675.1. Classification (GTDB taxonomy): domain Bacteria; phylum Planctomycetota; class Planctomycetia; order Pirellulales; family Pirellulaceae; genus CAJQPP01. The sequence goes on along the minus strand of JAAEPL010000455.1, from coordinate 5,117 downwards.
AACGACATTCAAGTTACTGCTGCTGAGATCGAAAAACGCATTGAAGCCATCTAGATTCAACAGGCTGGCGTTGAAATCGAACTGTCCATACTGGCTAGTGAAGGTGTCGTCACCACCCCCAAAATCGACTCGGAATAAATCGGGTGAAATGTTTGCTTGCGATTTCAGAACCACGGAGTCATCACCCAGCTTCGTTTTGATATTTACGTGAGCCGGATTACCTGTGGTACCAAACTTTACTGTGTCCACAAGGTTGCCACCGATATACTTGATATCCATCCCACCGAAGATACCCACCAGATCGGCTTGATTGTTTCCATCGCCAGCGTTGACGAGGATGTTACCACCGATGCTCGTGTTGGTATTCAAGGAGACCTGATCGCCTACGGCGCTGCCAAAGTAGTTCAAGTTACCGGTAACGGCCATCATCGCGTTATCGATCAATTGGCTGGACTCGATCTCTCCGGATACGTCAAAATTCAAATCGCCGTCGATATTAAGCTGCCCATCATTAACCAACGTATTGACGCGAGTCAGTTGTAGCGAGTCGGTTAACGAAACCTTGTTGCCGTTCATGTTGACCGTGTCAGAGTGGAAGCCAAGATCGATCAGGCCTGTTCCGTCGACCGATAGTTCATGGTTCACCGCCAAATTTACGGTTTGCGTGAAATATCCTTCGCCGGCAACAATGCTCAGGTCACCACCAATGACATTGGAGTCTCCCGTGAGACTGAAATCGCGAACGCCCGAACTTAAATCCACGTTCAGATTTCCTGTCAACGGATTATCGAGCTGTAGATTTAAATCGTCTTCCGTAAAACCGAGCATCGTGATATTCAAATCAGCCACGGGTCCGAGTGCCACGGTTCCTTTGGCGGTGATTTCAAATGAACCACGGAGTCCGTCGTTGGAAAACGTAACCGTCTCGCCGGTGTGGGTGACCTGCTCGGAGGTTAACGTTTGAGTCGCCGGATCGTAAATGTGGTTAAATCCGTCAATGTATTGAATATTTGCGGGGAAATCGACTTCACCATAATTGTTGACCAGTGTGTTGTTGCCGGTTCCAAAATTGACAAATAGCGAAGCAATGGTGTCGCCGGGATTGATTGTGAAGGTGTCATCACCGCCTTCGCCGTAAGCGTAATCGTTGCCGCCACTGCTGGAGAATGTATCCAAGCCCGTACCACCCCAGCTGATGTCCACGCCCGGCCCGCCAAAGAATTGGTCGTTGCCAGCATTTCCATATGCGGTGCTGGTGATCGATGTGTTGTTGGAGAAGGTGTCGTTTCCATCGTTACCTTGGAACATCACGGAGTTGACATCCGCAATGGCGAAATTGCAAGCGGCTAGGCCCACCAATTCCGCTTGTACAGTCATGGAATCAATTAAGTGGATCTGGGCGACGTCGGCCCGGTTCGTTCCATCAATGAAAATTTGGCCGTCAATCAAAGCGATGTTCGTGCCGCAGAAGTCATCATTTCGTACGTTGCCAAATGCGACATTGGTGCGAATGATGCCAGCGGAATTCGCCGTCAGTTCCACCGTAAAGCTTTCGTCAAATTCTCCTTCAGTATCTCCCCTGACATCAATGGAGATGATCTGGCTCGATTGCCCGGTTGAAAATGTCGCTACGCCGGATGGAAGTATGCCTCCAAAATCGTCGGCATCGGTATCGCTAGAGGCGGTGACCGCCCAATCAACTGACATGCTTGTGACGGCTGGATCATCTAGCAAAATCTCGAATGTGAAAGCTGCAAACCCGGTGTCGCCTTCGAGCATATCGGCGTCTACCGCCTGAATGTCGATATCAGCAACCGGTTGGACGGTGATTTCTACCTCGGCATCCGCTCTCCCGGTGCCGCCATCGCTGACGGTGTAACTGAAGTTGTCCGTGCCATTAAAGTCGCTATTCGGTGTGTAGGTGACCGTGCCATCCCCATTGCTGACGACCGTACCGTATTCCGCTTGAGTGAATGAGAATAAACTCAGCGTGTCGCCGTCCGGATCACTATCGTTGGTCAGCGGGGAAATGATGACCGAGTCGTCTTCGGTAGCGACTGCAAAATCATTATTGGCGATGGGGGGGGTGTTGGGGTCCAAAACGACAATCGTGCCGGTGATTTGGAACTGGCCTAAACTGACGTAGTCGGTGTAACCCGTGGGTGGGTTGTCAGTCCAGTCACCAAAATTGGCGCCATCAATCGAGATGTAGTAGTCGCCCTCTGCAAGGAACAGGTTGCTGAAAGCCGCGCTTAAGCCGCTTGGATTGGAGACGGCTACCACGTCTCCGTTGGCATCGTACAGCGTGGCCACGACGTCGAGGTTGCTACCCTTGTTGTTGATCGGTGTCGTTTCGTAACTGATCTCATAGGTACCGTCTCCCTGGGAAACATGGGTCTCTGCCACGTAGGATTCGATGTCCAGATTGATCAAGCCTTCCCCGGTCGAGAATGAGAACATGTCGATATCAGTCGGTTGACTGATCACGCCAAAGCTGTCGACATCCAGTAACATCGGATCGGAGTCGTTTTCACCAATGATTAGTAAAGCGGAAGAATCACCGACAGCGTTTCCGTGATCATCAGCTCGGAAACCGAAACCATTGTTCGAGGTAATGACATCAAGATCGCTAGGGCCTCGGTTGTAGTTAGCATTGGAGCCACCGTTGTTAGCCTCAAAGTAGGTCCCATTATCCCATGTGGTCATGTTGGTGTAGTAACCGACTCCCATGAGTGGCGCCCACTCCTCCTCGGTACCATCTACTCCATGCCCGCGGTAATAAGAGGTGCCGTCCGTTTTACCATCATGGGAAAGGTAGATGGCATGTCCAACTTCGTGGCTGGCCGCTTCTGACACGCCTGTTTCGCCGCCGTTAAATACGAACACCGGGGTATCAATGTCGTCGTTGAAACTACCGATGTAGGCAAAACCACCGCAACCACAGTTGGCCCAATCATCGACGGTAACGATAACGCGAGTTCCCCAAGTCGAATCCCCGGCATTCGATTTGCTTAAGGCAGCAACGCCGGGATCTTCCGTCGTGACATTTATTTCAAACGGTGCGAAATCTTCGGCAACCCTTTGCCAGATTCTTTGGATGCGTTCCAGTTCGGTGGTGTTGAATGTGGTGTTGTCACCATCAGCGTCGTAGGCTGGCGAAACGATGGAATCGATTCCATAGCTGTTGTTCCATCGGGTACCTTCCGTCACATGCCCGTCAAAATCCAAAAAGACGGTGTGGTTGGCCCCAGGACGACTGTGCAATAAAAACGTATCTGCTAAAGGAACCAAGTTGCCCGCTTGTCCACTTTGTGAGAGTGAGCTTTCTCTTTCCAAATCAGAGTCAATCAGATCTTGAGGCTCTAACGGTAGGTCAGCTTCCAGTATCCCATCGCCATTTCCATGATTGTGGTTGTGACCGGTATCCATACCCATGCATGCTGCGCACTGGCAACCCGGTCCATGGTCGTGCTGATGCCCCTCAAGTTGAGTGCCGGCGGATACGCAGTCGGCGCACTGGCAACCTGTGCCTTGATCCGTTTGTTCCGTTTCCTGCTGAACCTGATTCTGGTGCTGGTGATCACAGTTTTCGTGATCTTGGTGATCTTGGTTGTTGGAGCTCGTTTGTTGTTGGGTGGTTGAGGGAAAACTATTCAGTGGTAGAGGTGTAAACGGAGAAAGGTCTGCCGAAAGGCACCGTCGCGGTTCCAAAGGTTCCATCTCCAAGTTGGCTGGCTTCCGCTGGTTGTTGCGATTCCATTTCTCGGTTGGTTTACGCTGAAACATCTTGCTCTACCCCTGATTCTTGCGTCGATGAAGCTTGATCCTGATGGCTGACACGCGGTTCTCGAAATGAATTCGAGGTAGTGTTTTACATTTCCGTCCTCGTTTAAAAGTCCGAGGTCGGATCTACCGAGTAATCCAGTCATGCAGAATTTCGCACAAACGACCACCACATTCAAGCATATTGTTTTTCTTGGCGCGGCATCGAGCCAAGAAATTTAAGTCCTGCCATTGTAGCAACGGCGGATCAGTAGGTCTCCCAAAAACGCAGGCGATCGGCAATGCAACCCATGGCTTGTTGCAAAACCAAGAAGCCAAATATTTGAGTCCCAGAGAAATCAGATAATTTCGAATAAGGCTGTAGATTGTTAAAAAAGCTCGCGTATATCGACGTATCGGAAGCTAATTCCGGCGGGCGAGTGCGGTGAACCGTTTGACGTTTGTCAGGAATGGCCCGCATGGTGATCACTGGCGTGGTGTTTGGCCAGGTTATCTTTGCGCGCGTTGCCGACCCCTGTGGCGGTATTACTCCGAAGCATGAGCTAATCCAACCCTCTATTTAGCACCCCGAAAAAAACGCCTGCATGAGACTGCTCAAGCAAATTCGGATTTCACAATAGTTGTCGGTTTATTCGATGATCCATCGTGCTTCGTCCACATCCACGGACCAAATGAATAAAGGACCATTGGGGTTAGTGGTCCACTCGATTCGGGAGATGACGTCGCCGTTGTTTTGATTAATGAAACGGCGTGGGTCGCCGCTAACAGTGATCGTGAGTGATTGATCCGTATTGCTGATCGAGCGGAGATCAACGAGTTCTTTGCGAAGGGTCAGTTGGTTGATCAGGTAAATCGATTGCATAACAGGACCGGACGGGCCACCCAGCATACGACCTTCGAAACGAAAAGAGAGCGTGTTGGCGTCCCTAACCAATGACGAGCCGACAACGTATAGATCAACTTTTTGTTTGATCAGATTGCTGGTCGTTGACGGGTCAATTTGGAGTCTTGCATCATCGCTTTCTTGGAGCGCTGTTAATCCACCACCAAAACGCTGCCCGTCCAGCAATTTGAATCCCAGGGGAAGGGTTGGAGGATCGACCACTAAAATGATTTCTCCGTCTTGCGATATCTCATAATCCTGAAACAAAAAGCTCTTGCCATTCAGCGTGACAGAAAAATCGTAGGTCCCTCGAAACAAACCATCGGGTGCTGTCCATTGTCCGTTTTCGTTGGTAGGTAGATCCGTAAGGTTTGGCATCCATGACCCGCGCACTAAATCGAACCAAGGCGCCGCCTCCGTCTTCACGTTCCAGGATTCGTCAAACAGGGGT
>JAAEPL010000454.1 GCA_024232675.1 Planctomycetaceae bacterium | reverse complement strand
TTTGCCAAACCGAATTAGCGATTTCTAAAGCCTTTTTCTGTTCTCCCTGATTGGACCAAGCCCGTGCCGTCAATAAACGGACGGCATCATTATTTGAGCGATCAGGATTGACCTGCAGTGCGGTCTCAAATGCTTCGATCGCTTTGGCGTAGTTTTTTAATTCGTATTGGCTGGCCCCCATTATGTAATGAGCTTCAGAGAGGCTGGTGGTGTCTTTCAATTTCAGCACCGTTGGTGCGAGTAGACCAATCGCCGCGTCGTAATCTCCCTGCAGGTATTGAATCCAGCCTGCCCGGGTGCTCCACCAGTCTTGTCGGGGATGGTCAGAGAATTGGGTAACGAGCAATTGAAAGGTCTCATCTGCCAAGGTCAATTGTTTGGTTTTCAGAGCAGCTTGTCCAAGGACTTCTAGCGTGTCGGCTAAGAACTCACTTTGGGGGTAGGCGATGCGAAATGCTTGAGCGGTTTCAATGGCCTTGGGGTAATCGCCAACGCTCAAATACCCAAACGCTGCGTAGTAAAGTGCTTTTGCCGCAACACTTTGTTGCGGATACTTCTCGGCGATCGATAGGTACATGGAGACCGCGTCCCGTTTGCGTTCCGGCAGATGATACAGCGCGTCCGCAGCGTCCATCTTTAAATTGACTTCAAAATTGCCAGGGTCGTCAGCGAGCATTTTATTGGCGAGTTCCAAAGCCGTTTGGTGAGCACCTTTTTCCAGTTGAATGCGGCACAGCCAGTGGGTCGCTTCGGCACGTTGCTGCGCATCTTTCTCAGCTACCAAGGCCAGCCATTTTTCGGCCAAAGTCATATCACCCGCGGAAAAATAGTATTTCCCGGCGTCTAAAGCCGCTTCGTCGGCGTACTCAAAATCTTTGTAGTCGTTGGCGACTGTGGCGTAGAGATCTGCGGCTGTTTTATATTGGCCGGTTAAGAGTGAGCAGTAAGCGCGTTGGTACATGGCCGCAGCGATTGATGTAAACCTCGGCGTATCAATCAAGCGTTGGTAAATTTTGTCGGCTTGCTCGAAACGTGTCTTCGCAATTTCTGCGTCCCCGGTGTTTTTTGCTGCAATGCCTTGTTGCAGCAGAGAATCCGCCAAACGCAGACGGAGCTCGTCTGCTTTTTCATCTTCGGGGAATTCCTCCAAGTAGCCCTCGTAGACTTTCTCAGCTGCGACAAAGTCCGCCATCTCTTCGAGGCATGTGCCATACGCGAACTGAGCACGGCGGCGGAGTGCTGAAGCGGGGTAATCGTTAATCACGCATTGATAGGCCTCGGCGGCACGTTTGCGTAACGCAGGGCCGTTTTCCAATCTGCTTAACTCATAAAATGCTTCGCCGCGATAAAACCATGCTTGGGCAGCGAGCTCACTCTCGCTGAACAACGAAAAAAACTGTTCGTAAGTGTTCAGTGAGCTTTTCAAGGCGTCGACTTGCTCTGCTTCGTCACTGGCCTTGGCAATTTGATATTGGCTGAAGGCCAAGTAAAGCAAGAGTTTGTCTGAGCGGCGATAGTCTTTTAGCTGGGGCAGTGAGTCGCGAACGGCAACAAAACTTTCAGCAGCAGCGGGGTACTGCTGTAAATTGTAATGCGCCAACGCCTTGTAATATTGCGTATCTCGTTTGCGACTGAACTCAGGGTGCTTTTCTAGAATTTGGTCATATTGATTGATGGCTAAGGCAAATTCTTTTTCGCCAAACAGATTGGCGGCGGTGTTGTAAAGCGCGACCGCTTCCGCAGATTCCTCCTCTTGGGCGAATCCCAATGAGCTCAGCAAAATTCCCAGCAAGACCGTAGCCGGGAAACAACAGAAAGTTGAACGCAAGGTCATGAGCTTTAAGTTCCTTGGCAGATAAATAAGTCGTAGAGGACCATCCGAAACGGGCGGGGGGTGACCCGTTGGGATGGTACTGCGATACAACGAAAGTTCGATAAAGGGGGGGACCGAAAATTCGACACGCCTTGGTTCCGGTATTACGAATTTGGATTCGCTGAAGTTCAGTCTATACAGCAGAAAATACCGGGGAAAGGGTCAAAGGTCTGGGAGCGGATAGCCCTCGAGAGCATTTGGGGCAAGGTAGGCAAACACTGGCGAAAAGGTGGTTGTTGCCGAAGCCGCCCTCGGCTTGCGGATAGGCGGGGCTGCGAGTTGTCCGCTTCACGACGTTTGATGACGGGAGGCAGGCTGATTTTCGGGACCAGGATGCTGCGACCGGCTCGTCGGGAAAGGAGCGGGATGCGGAGAGGCCGAGAGCACTCGGTGGTTTATTTCGACAGGGATCCACAAATGTCTGGTAACTGGGGCCGTCTCAGATAGGTGCAGATCGTGTCGGAAAACAGCAAATGGCGTTAAAACCACGGGTTTTTCGGGCAAATGTCCAACGCAACTGAGAAGTTCACCGTATACACGGGGTTTTTTTACGGTAAAATCGAGGGATCGTAGGATGTTTTCCGATACAGGTAATATCCGTCCCGTCCTATCACCGCCATCCAAGCCTTTTCCCCGGCGGTAAGTAGTGCCACAACGTGTACTTAGTTATCACACTGCCGCGAGACGTTGCGGCAGGTCAACTCAGGAGTATCTCTCATGAACCCGTTGGCGACCTCTTCAAAAAAAATACACCCGCTCCGTTTTGTCAAACGCCGCTCGCGTCAGGGCCTCACCTTGGTGGAACTGTTGATTGCAGTCAGCCTGACCTTGATCATCGTGGCAGCCATGATTCGCGCCTTTAAGTCGACAGGCGACAGTATCAGCCTAGGCCGTGCGAAAATGGACATGCACAACAAAATTCGTGTCGTCACAGAGACGCTGCGGCGAGATTTACAGAATGCCACGCATGCACCCAACCCTCGGGCTGGAAACAGTGCCGGCTATTTCGAAATTATCGAGGGTCTCGAGACCGATGCTGTGCATGCCACATCAGACATTAGTTTTCTTGGCGATCATGACGACATTTTGGCTTTGACCGTGAAAAGTAAAGGTGAGCCATTTCGCGGCAGATTTAATGGAGTTTGGGTCGAATCTTATTTGGCCGAAGTCATTTGGTGGGTCGTGCACGACGATACCGATGGCAGCGACGAAGCGGGTTACGATGAAAGCCTAAGATTATATCGACGGGTGCTTTTGATTCGACCTGATCTTGTAACGCTGGCAGTCGATCTTGACACTTTTCAAAGAGATAATGATGTGTCGGCCCGTTACTCCGACGATGGTACTGGCTTGGTAATGAATTCATTGGCGGAATTGGCCAATCGAAAAAATCGTTTTGCACACAATCCGAATCAGTTTCCTTTTGAGATCGATGATGTCAGCGCGGCCCTGCTTCCTCTGGAGAATGACTTCGAGGGACAGGATCTGATGTTGGATAATTGTGTTGCCTTTGACGTAAAGGTTTTTGATCCAACGGCTGAGGTATTCACTCCGACGGCTGTCGGTAACGGTTTAGGGCAAGTCGTGGATTGGGACGACCCGGGTTTTGCGGGTGTTGTTGCTGCGTTTCCCCCGACCAGTAATGCGAATGCTTATTCTCAGAATGGAGCTTACGTCAACCTTGGTTACGATGAAGCGGTCGCCAATGATAACCGTTGGTTTTCTGATTTACCCTTTTTCAATAACTACCCATTGGGCTGGAATAAGAAAACTTATTGCACGTGGTGGGAGGGGTATGAACGCGATGGTTTTGACCAAGACCAAAACGGCGCGATTGATCAGGGTATCGATGGTATCGACAACAACAGCGACGGCATGATCGACGATAACTTGGAGCAAGAGACACAGCCTCCTTATGCCTATCCCCTCCGTTCATTGGAAGTCCGCGTGCGGATGATCGAGAAGAAATCCAACCAGATTTTGCAACAAACGGTACGCGAATCGTTCGTGCCGAATTAAGCTCGTGCCCCACACCATTGCATTACGTGGACCCTGGCAGGTCTCGACGAAGAACGCCGCTGGCCGTGTGGTCAGCGAGGTTTCGATCAATGTAAGAAAGCCAGCAGATTGGGATGCTTGGGTGGAGGCCGTCGCCAACCCAAATGACTTCGCGACGATCCATTTCGCACGGCGTTTTAATTGGCCAGCGGGCCAGGCGGAGTCCCTGAATCTGGTCTGGCAGGGTGACTTGCCGCACAAGATTTGGTTGAATGACGTTGAGGTTCCAGTGTCAGCCAAGCAAGCCGTCTTATCGGTGCCGATCACTGAGCAGCTTGCATTTTCCAACCTTCTGCAGATGTCGTTCGAGGCTGGTGACAGGGTCTTTCCCACAGGTTTTCAAGGCCTGCTTTCCGCGGTCCAATTATCGATTAACGATGTCTAGCTGCTATTTCTGTTGAGGCCACGAAGATGGCACCCCATCGAACTGCGGTGCTTTGATGGAGGGTCGGCAAGGATTACCGTTCGTGACGATTAGGTGACCTGAGCCCGTGATGTGGTTGGTAACGTTGTTGCGCCGGCTTTGAGTTTAACTTCCCTAAAAAGTTGCTGGCGGGTCAATATCTCGTGGGTTTTCGATCGACCTTAACTAAGGAGCGCAGCGCTTTGTCGTGCGCCACCGGGAATTCCAGTTACAGCCAGGTGTTCGGAATGAACCAAACTTCCAGCCAGCCATCACCCAACGAACCCTTCCATTATCTTTCTGCATTATTGACCACAGCCCGACGCAAACCGGGGCTCTGGTTCGTGCCCTTGTTTTCGGTCATGTTGATTGCGATTTTGACCGCCTTTCTGGGCCCTAAATATTGGGATGCGACTCAGTCTTTTGTGGTGCGCGAAGAATTGATTGGACGGAGGGTTGGCCCCGGTCGCTTTGATTCTCTGGATTCCATGAAAACGGCTCAGCAGGTTATCCAAGAGACGGCCCGGCGACCGGCGGTTTTGGAACGGGTTTACATGACGGTTGAGGGGCAGACGCCCTCACGTGCGGATATTGAATCGCTGCGTAAAGCCATTTCCTTTCAGGCACCGGGAGGCAGTGAATTAGGCAAAACCGAAATTTTGACGGTTCGCATCGAATCATCCTCGCCTGAAAAGGCAGTAAGTTTGGTCGAGGCTTTGTTCGAAGAGACGCGGCGGGAAATTCGTACTCAGCGGCAGCGGAAGGCAGCCAGTATGTTGACCGAAGTCGCTGCGGCCGTCGAACTGGCCCAAGAACAGCTCGTAGAAACCACCACTAAAATGCGGCAAATGGAATCCCAAGCTGGTGGTGATCTCAGTGAGCTACGTGGTTTGAATGAGGCCTTTTCGGGCGGTAGCGATCTCCGCAGGCAGGTTTCGGTTCTTGATAGTGAGATTCGCCAAACACGACAAAACGTGGATCGGGCTAATCAATTAATACAAAATCTGACAACCACCTTTAATGACCCCATGGAATTATTGGCGACGCCTCGGGAATTGTTAGAGTCGCAACCCGCCCTCTCGAAACTCAAAGACCAATTGATTGAGGCGCAGGTAAACCAATCCAGTGTGGTCGGGGTTTACTCGGTGAAACATCCCCGACACATCGCATCCGTGAAGTCAGTGAATGAAATTCGCTGGCAAATTAAGCAGGAACTGGAATCGGCGTTGAGTGGGCTAAGGGCCCAAAAAGAATTGGCGGAGAAGCAGCTCCATACTTTGGAAAAAGACGTAAATGAATTCCAATCGCGGATAAACAAAGTGGCGAATATGCGAGTGGATTACGGTCAGTTGGTGAGTGAGCTCGCGTTGCGAAACGGAGAGTTAGCTTCCGCGGAACGGGAATATGCCCAAGCGGCCTCGATTCTCAGAGCGGCGGAAAACGTCCACTTCATGTCACGATTGGATGAAGCTTACGCCGGGCTCTACCCACTAGGGCCCACGAAGAAAATACTGGTGCTGGGAGCAACCCTGGCCGGGCTGTTTATTGGTCTGGGCTTTTTGATGATGGCGACGCCCACTCCCGTCGGAACGTTTAACCCACCTTCATTGGCGGCCCAGCGAGCGGAAAACCGCGCGGCGTTAATGCCAGCCTCCAAAACGGAGTCCGAGCAAGAAAATCAACGCCAGCGGCAGACCCAGACGGCGGCTCGATCGGGAAAATTTACTGGGGCCCAAAAAGCCAGTCTGCAAAGTGAGAAACCGCTGGGGGGAATTCCCGGTTTTGTGATCCCGGACCTTGGTGAAGCGTTACGCGAACAAACTGAACGTTAGATACGGCTTGCGTATTGGGCCCAACGTAGGGTGGCATATTAATCGTAGGCCGGTTTACTTGGATGGCCCGCGATACACGGCTTTGCCGTCGCGTTAGTAGGCGTTTTGTTTGGAAAAAACGACACTGCAGGTGCGGAACAAAATTTTCAGGTCCAGCCAGATGGACCACTCGCGAATGTACTGGTGATCGTAGCGGATTCTTTCCGCCATCTTTTCCAACGTTTCTGTCTCGCCGCGACAACCGCTTACCTGAGCCAGTCCGGTAATCCCGGGTTTGACTTTATGCCTCATCATATAACCATCGATTTGCGATCGATACATTTCGTTGTGAGCCGTGGCATGAGGCCGCGGACCGATGAGAGACATGTTGCCTAGCATGACATTAAAAAGTTGGGGAAGTTCATCCAGGGAAGTCGACCGCAAGAAACCGCCGATAGCGGTGAGACGGCTGTCGTTCTTCGCTGCTTGAGTTACCTTGTTGCCGTCTTCACAAACGGTCATCGAGCGAAATTTAAGCACTCGGATTTCTCGTCCGTCCAGGCCGTATCGCTTCTGCGTGAAAATGACAGGCCCGGGGGAAGTCAGTTTGACGGCAGTCGCAATGAGTGCCATCGGGATCGCAGCAAACAACAGACATGCTGTGGCCAAACCAATATCCACCACGCGTTTCAGCATGCCATCGACCCCATAGAAGGGGTTTTCAAACACGCTGACCACGGGTAAGCCCTGAATGTCTGACCAGCGACTGTGCAGCATTTGAAAAACAAGTAAGTCAGGAACGATATAAACGGAGGTGGTGGAATCCGATAGTTCGTCGAGGACTTCTCGAATCCGCTCCTCTGCTCTCATCGGCAGCGTGATGAAAACGACGTTGACTTCGGAACGCCGCGCATGCTCGATCAAGCTGCTGATCCGACCTAAACGACTGCGCAGATCAATTGGTAAATCAATGGTTCTTGCCACAGGACGGTCATCGTAAAAACCGAGAAACTTAAGTCCCAGTTCGGGACTGTTGTTAATGTTTTTGACGAGTTGAAGCCCGAGGTCGTTTACACCTACGACTGCAAACTTTCGCGTGTAGATTTCCTTGCGTACGAGCCAGGCCACAATCCACCGCCACCAAATTCGAAAGCTGAGTGAAACGATCGGAGTCACGGCAAACCAAAACAGTAAAGCGCTGCTGGAAAATTCAGTGGTGTAAAGACTCAGGTTGCCTACCGCAAATAAGGCGAGCAGTGTGGTGCCCCACGTCATGACTCCGCAGGTGGCCTCTCTGGCAAATTGGATCCCCTGCCAATTGCGATAGAGACCAAACAGTTCGGCTGACAAACTGAACATGCCGAGTGCGATGAGGTAACTGGCAATGGTGGCCTTGCTATCCGAGTCGGGAAACCACTGCAGTAAAAATAACAGGCCTATGCCAATTGCCCCCGCATCCAGCAGCTTAAAGACCAGTTTTATGGTCGTGTTGTTTTGGCGAATATTGGGGCGGTCCATCAGGAGGTATGCTCGCCTTTGGTAGCTTTAAGATAAGTAAGCCGCTGGGGTGCGTTCGCTGCCTGCCGGTTACTTGTTTACATCGATATACTTCAGGATGGCTGGCGATGTCTTTGCTGGAAGCTGCAAATCGAGTTTTTGAATCCGGATGGAAGAAGCTCGGTTCGGTATTGTGGGTGGTGTGGCCTGCAGGACATGGTCAGAGTGACGATGTTTATAAAAGACAACATCGGCAAAAGGAGGCCGTTGTACGGGGGATATCCTGCCTGCGGCCATGGGATGCCATGCCCAGCAAACATTTTCAGAGGGGCGATTGCGAAAAGTCCCCGTTTGTTGCTCTAGCATCCTCGGCAAAGCTGACGCTCTCGTCTAGCTAACGCCCTAGCCAACGCAGCGTTTCACGATGATCGCGCTGGCTTGCCCCATGGGAGTCACGTTGAGATTGATAAAACTATCGCCGCACGCATGCTGCTTGGGATTGGCCGCCACGATGGGGCACTCGGGATCGGGAGTCTCGTAATTAAGAATTGGAAACAGCTGATCATTTTCCATTGCCTTGAGACTGGCAATGATTTCGACCATTCCGCTTCCCGCACCGAGGTTGCCCATGTAACTTTTGGCTGCCACCACGGGCGTTGCAAAATCAGCAAATAAGGAGTGGATCGCGGCAGCTTCTCCCCGATCGCAATCTTCAGTGGCCAAGCCGTGGGCGTGAATGTGCCCAATTTCTTGGGGCGACATTCCGGCGTTTTCAAGAGCGCCCGATAAAACGTTTTTAAAGGCTTGTGCGTAATTGGGTTTGCCTTCGCGGTCAGCAACGGTGCTACTGCTGTAGCCGACAACTTCCCCCCAAATGTGGGCCGAGCGGT
>JAAEPL010000453.1 GCA_024232675.1 Planctomycetaceae bacterium | reverse complement strand
GCGATCCACCAAATGGGGATGGTCGATGTGGATCCTTCTTTCGACTCGCGATTGGAGCGTGCCTATGAACAAGCCATTGCGCAGGGCCTTTGGCAAGGGACCTATGCGGCGGTTGATCGCATGGAGTATTGGGCAGAAGGGGTGCAGTCTTGGTTTGACGATAATCGAGAAAACGATGCGCTGCACAACCACGTCAATACTCGCGCAGAGTTAAAGCAATACGATGCTCCGCTGGCAGCCTTGTGCCAACAGGTTTTTGGTGATCTTCCTTGGCGGTATCAAAAGCCGCTGTTGCGTGATGCCGCCGAACGCGCTCACTTAGCCGAGGTTAATTTTGACCAGTTGCCGGCTTTTCAATGGCGGGAAGAAGTAATTCCCGAAATACCGCTGGTCCGGATTTATACGGCCTTGGGGGAATTTGAAATAGAGTTGTACCGTGACGCAGCACCTCAGACCGTTCGAAATTTTCTGCATTACGTGCATCAAGGTTGGTATTCTGACGGCGCTTTTTACCGGACAGTCAATGCCGCCAACCAAGCCGATAATCCAACAAAAATTGCGGTCGTTCAAGCGGCCGCTGATAAATCCAAACAGAGTGATTTTTTAGCGGCGATCCCACTTGAAAGAACTCGCGATACCGGACTTTCACACGTTCATGGGTCGTTGACGATGGCGCGAGAAGGACCAGATACGGCCCAAGATGAATTTGCCATTTGCCTAGGGGATCAGCCTGAATTGGATTTTGCCGGTAAACGAAATCCTGATGGCCAAGGATTTGCCGTATTTGGCAAGGTCGTGAAAGGAATGGACACCGTTGTCAAACTTCATGAATCCCCAGCTGAAGGTCAGCAGCTGGTTCCGCCGATAAAAATTCAGAGGGCGATTCGCTTGAACTAGGAAGGCTCCTGCATCTATGGTTGTGGGCGGTTGCCTTGATAAACGTACTGCTTGCTTGGTTCGATGGCGAACATTAGGAAATAATGGCATGTCTGTGTTAAGCTGAATGGGTACGAAGCCCGTTTTACCAACATCCAGAGATCTTTTACCTGTCAAGCCGATAGGATAGCACACTCCGAGGCGCGTGATTTAATGACGAACGATGACAGTTCCATGGCAGCAGAGTTACTGGCGGTAAGTACAACCGCTTATGCTGCCTACTCCAGCAATCGACTGTTAGAAAAGGTGCCCGAAGCCAAGCTCAAGCTTGGTGATAACGCGTTCCGCCACTGGAAAGAGCACTTTACTGAGCGTATTCGCGAGTTGTCCGCAGCGCTGTCAGAGAACCAACCAGTGCTGTTCACCTCGCGGGTAATTTGGTCGCGAGAAGCTTTCATTGCTCGTGCGTTACCGGAAACATTATTGCGAGATAGTTTGCAATGTCTGGACGAAGTGTTGCAGGAAGAATTGCCCGCATTTTGTGCCCAGAGCCCGTCGGAGTTCATAGCAGCTGCGTTGAATTCACTGGAGCAATCCGTTACCGAATCACCAACCGAAGCAGACGTCGACGCCATTCCCAAGTTGGGACTGCAGTACTTAAAAATGGTATTGGAGGGTGACTCCGGCCAGGCGGTCCAGTTGATGATCGATAAAAGGGATCAGGGCATCGCCTTACCGGAAATTTATCGCGCTCTTTCGGTTGCACAATTTGAAGTGGGACGCATGTGGCATCATGCTGCAATCAATATCGCCGAGGAGCATCTGGTTACTTTCACCACGGAACGAGCGATGGCTGTGTTGGCTTTTCAGGCGGATAAAAAAGAACGCAACGGACTAACCGTCGTTTCCGCCGCGGTTGCCAATAATGCTCACGATATTGGTATTCGAGTCGTCTCCGATTTCTTTGAATTTGAAGGCTGGCGAGCGGTCTGTTTAGGAGGAGATTTACCGGCCAAGGATATTGCCTCGGCCGTTAAATGGATGGATGCCTCTCTGGTTTTACTGTCGGCTTCACTGAGCACTCAACTAGTAGAAGTCCGAGAGGCAATCAAGTTGGTGCGAGATACGGAAGCGGATTGCAAGATCATGGTCGGCGGTAGCGCTTTTTCTGACGCTCCAGACATGTGGGAACAAATGGGTGCCGATGGTTACGCAGCCAACCCTAGTGAAGCGGTTGAGTTGGGTAACCGCTTGACTCTCAGTCAGTGACTAACCGCTTTCATAACGCCGCCCGATGTCAGTGGGATCGGTAGTTCAAAGACGATCGCAGTGCTTGGGACCGCCGCTGCTGCAGTAGACGTCTGACCTTCAGCGGCTAGATTTACCTGTCCGAGATCGGTTTAATTACGGGTGTCCGTGAAGGTCTTCGTGAGGCCGACACATCGTGTTTATCTCCGCACTTTTTGCTTGAAAGTGCAACATCATTACTCGGTTCGCTGTTCTGGACAGGGAATGCCCACGGGATCTGCCAAGTTCTGGGCTGTGAGACGCCGATGACGTTCTGTTGGCGTACAAGGCTTGGTGGGGCAAAACTCCCCGGCGGTCCCAATCCGCCCCGCAAAGTCCGGCTTCTGCGAGATAAATCTCGGGGTTTTGGTTCTGGCACGCATATTGCATATTAGGTTTTCGCAGATAAATTTTCGTTGAGAAAGTGACAGTTTTTGACGTGAATGAAAGCAACAAGCGACATTTTTTCAAAGAACTATGAACGAGTAACAGGATACGAAATCATGACGACCAGCCCTACACAAATCGACCAACTCGCTGAACAGATCAAGATTCACAGCATGCCATTTCAACGCATTGTCGAAGAGGTGAGCCGCGTGCTTGTGGGACAGGAAAAATTGGTCCACCGCATGCTGGTGGGGTTACTGACCGGAGGCCATCTGCTTATTGAAGGTGTGCCGGGTTTAGCCAAGACCACTGCTGTGGCCAATTTAGCCAAGGCGATCAATACCGGTTTTCAACGCATTCAGTTCACCCCGGATTTGTTGCCGGCAGATTTAATCGGCACACAGATTTACCGACCCAAAGATCAAGCCTTTGTGGTACAGAGAGGACCCATTTTTTCGAACTTGATTTTGGCGGACGAAATTAACCGAGCCCCCGCCAAGGTGCAAAGTGCTTTGTTGGAGGCAATGCAGGAACGACAGGTAACCATCGGAACCGAGACCTTTCATCTGGATAGACCATTTTTGGTGATGGCGACTCAAAACCCGGTGGAACAGGAAGGGACCTACCCACTGCCTGAGGCCCAGACAGATCGATTTATGTTGAAGGTGATTGTTGATTATCCCAATCGTGATGAGGAATTGCAGATTTTGCGTCGCATGGGAAAAACCAAGAACTCCTTTGAGGTCAATTCTGTTACTGAACCGGCTGAGATTGAACTGGCACAGTCCTTGGTGGATGAGATCCATATGGATGAAAAGGTCGAGCACTACATTGTTGATTTGGTGATGGCGACTCGCTCACCCGAATCTTATGGGCTGCAATTGGGACAGATGATTCAGTTTGGTGGTTCACCACGAGCGACCATTAATTTAACACTGGCTGCCAAAGCCAATGCGTTTTTGGCGGGACGAGCTTATGTCGTGCCCCAGGACGTGAAAGAGATTGCCATGGACGTGTTGCGACACCGCATCATCGTCAGTTACGAAGCCGAAGCCGAGGATCGTACCTCTCAATCGGTTGTTCAGGAAATTCTCGATCATATTCCTGTGCCTTAAACGTGTGATGGTTGAATGATGGCGACTTCGGTCGCCATCGCTCAACGTTTCGGTGTCGGTTTTTATTTCGGTATAAAAAGAAATTACACCCATGATTCCTCAAGAAATATTTCAAAAAATTCGCCGCATTCAAATCAGCAGCTCGCACAAAGTGGATGAACTGCTGGCCGGGTCTTGGCATTCAGCCTTCAAGGGACGCGGGATCGAGTTCGAAGAAGTCCGGCCATACCAGGTTGGGGATGATATTCGGGCGATCGATTGGAAGGTAACAGCGCGAAGCGACCAGCCTTATATCAAGTTATTCCGAGAAGAGCGTGAACTGTCAGTGCGTCTGATGGTCGATCTCAGTGAATCACTCAACTTCGGAACCACCACGCAAACAAAACGAGAAATGGTGGCGGAGTTGGGGGCGGTCATCGCGCTATCAGCCATCAAAAACAATGACAAAGTCGGTTTGACGCTGTTCACGGACGAGATCGAAAAAAGCATCCCGCCCCGAAAGGGGTCGAAACATGTGTTACGGCTGATCCGGGAGCTTTTGTATTGTCAGCCCGTGGGAACGGGGACGGATGTGCGTGGCGTGATTGAGCACTTGAATCGTACAAGCAAACGGAGATGCGTAGCGTTTCTGGTTAGCGATTTTCAGGATGCCGGATATGAATCATTGCTGAGGGTGGCACGTCGGAAACACGACATCATCCCCATCGTGATTACAGATCCTCGGGAACTGGAAATACCAAATATCGGTTTGGTTCGACTGCAGGATTCCGAAACCGGAGAAGTTGTGATGTTTGATACAGCCAGCCGAAAAAATCGGAAACGCTTTCAGCAATTCGGGTTGCGGCAGGCAGAAGCTCGCGATGCCATGTTTCGGCGTCTCAAAATGGAGCCAGTGCACTTGGTAACAGGGCAGGACTTGGTAGACCCGCTACGCCGTTACTTCAACAAACGAGAGGGTCGGTCATGAGCATTCATAGGTTAAATCGTTCGGAAAACGGACTGGTTCGTGTGCGTTACCAACAAACCCTGTTAGCGGGATTTTTATTGGTAGTGGTATCGCTGATGGGAGAAGGACTCCTAACGGCTAATGAGTCCCTTTCCGAATCAGAGGAAGTCACCACCAAGGTCACGGTTTCAACAAAATCGGTGCAGGTCGCCGAACCTTTCCAGGCGGAAATCCGAATTACGGCGCCGGCCGGTGCGAAAGTATCATTTCCGGAGCTAGGTAACGCTTGGGGAGCATTTGATGTGCTGGAGCACAAGGATCAATTTGACGTGCCTGCCGTTGACGGCAGTGGAATGAGAAGCTGGTTTCGTCGTTTGACCTTGGAAACGATCTCAACGGGCGATTTGGAATTACCATCACTTGAGATTCAGGTGAGAACGGGCGCAAGTGATACTGCGTCGGTTGTGAGGACTGACGCTCAGAAAATTCAAGTCATGAGCGTTTTAGAGAGCCAATCAGATCCCCTACAGTTTCGAGACATTAAAGGCATCGTGAATTTAGAGATCCCCGAACCTGCTTCTTATGCTTGGGCGTGGTGGTTGGCTGGCGGTATGGGTGGTGCTTTGATGCTTGGTCTGGCAGCTCTGGTATTAGCTAAAAAACGGCAATGGAATAGTCCTGGCCAATGGGCGCGCAAGGAAATTCAGCAGCTCCGGGACACAGACGCATTCTCAAACGGAGACGTGGATTTTTGTGTTGACCGAATGGACCAGATTTTGCGTTCGTTTCTGGAATGGGAATTTGCCATTCCAGCGGCTAATTGGACTCCCCGTGAAATTTTAAGCTCATTGGAACAGCAATTGCATAACTCTGAGAGTAGTGCCTTGCAGTGCTTGGCTTCGTGGTTCGATCGAGCCGAACAAGCCAAGTTTGCGGGTGCCGTCAGCTGCTTTGGAAACCTCGAGCAATCGACGGTGGATTTGCAGCGGCTGGTGGAACATTTGGAATCAGATCATTTATCGAACGACGTCACTGACGTGTTGTCGTCAGCAGAGGGAGAGCTTTGATGTTTTACTCACCGTGGTTTTTTCTGTTGCTGTTGGCGTTGCCTGTTTTGGCGTGGCGGATTTTTTCGTCTCGGCGAAATGCAGCGATCCGTTTCAGTGCTGTGAGTGTAGCGCGAGCCGTGACACCGACACTGCGACAGAGGTTGATGTGGTTGCCCAAGGCACTGACCCTGGCAGCCGTCGTTTTTATTATTTTGGGACTTGCCAGACCTCGCGAGGGGCGTGAACAAACCGTAATCGATACGGAAGGTATCGCGATCCAAATGGTCGTGGATCGCAGCGGTAGCATGCGAGCCTTGGATTTTAAAATTGAAGACGAAAACGTCGATCGATTGACGGCCATCAAAAATGT
Organism: Planctomycetaceae bacterium; assembly: GCA_024232675.1. Lineage (GTDB taxonomy): Bacteria > Planctomycetota > Planctomycetia > Pirellulales > Pirellulaceae > CAJQPP01. The sequence goes on along the minus strand of JAAEPL010000453.1, from coordinate 2,529 downwards.
GGCTGGGAAGTTTATATCAGGCGATGACGATTTGGATGGTCGTTTAAGCGACTTAGTTGGATTGATCACCTTCGCAGGATTTGCCGACGGAGTAACGCCACCTACCTTGGACCACAGTTTTTTGGTCAGCAACCTTAACCAAACAGAGATCGTCTCAGTGGCTAAGGAAGACGGAACGGCTATTGGCGATGCCATCGCGTTGGCGGTGGAAAAGTTAAACGCGCTTGACGATCGACAATCCGAAAAAGTGAAGAGCAAAATTATCATTCTATTAACGGACGGAGAAAACACCGCAGGTGACCTGGATCCTTTAGCAGCGGCCGATCTGGCCCAGACGATGGGGATCAAGATTTACACCATCGGAGTGGGCACCAAGGGACAGGCTCCCATTCCGGTCACCGATGGTTTCAGCGGTCGGCAAGTGATTCGTTGGATGCCCGTCAATATTGATGAAGAGACGTTGCAAAAAGTCGCTGAGATTACCGAAGGAAAATATTTTCGAGCGACGGATACAGATTCGCTTGAAAATATTTATGCCGAGATTGATGAGTTGGAAAAGACAAAAGTGGAAGCAGATCATTTTGTGGATTATCGCGAATTGGCTGTTCAGCCGCTGCGAGCCGGTTGGATCAGTATGCCTCCGTTACTGTTGATTGCCTTTGTGTTGTTATTGGCACGCGTTGTGCTTCAACAAACGTGGTTGCGAGAATTGAGCTAGGAGAATTGTGGTGAATATTCAAATTGGTAACCCAGATAGCCTGTACCTGATAGGCTTCGTCGTCGGCGGTGTTGCGTTGATGATCTGGACGCTGGCTGTTCGCAATCGCTCCTTGAGCAAGTTTGCGTCCAGTCGATTCCGACAGACACTCCTGCCGCGGCGATCACTTTTTTGGAGTGGTATGTCGGCGGTGTTAGTGACCGCTAGTTTGTTGTGTCTTGTATTAGCGTTGCTTGATATTCGATGGGGCAAGACGAATCGTGAGGTTCCGCAAAAAGGAATCGAAGTTATGTTCGCCCTGGATGTTTCACGCAGCATGCTGGCCGAAGACGCATCTCCGAATCGACTCGCGAGAGCCAAACAGCAAATCGAAGATATGGTCGACGAGATGGCTGGCGATCGGGTTGGACTGGTCGTGTTTGCCGGGGAAACCAAACAAGCAGTGCCTTTGACCAGTCACTATGACGACTTCAAACAGGTCCTCGAAAGTGTGGGACCACATACTCTGCGACTGGGTGGATCTCGGTTGGGGGATGCGATTGAATCGGCCGCAAAGGGGTTCATGGACAAAACAAACGAACATAGAACGATCGTGTTATTTACCGACGGTGAGGATCATGAAAGCGATCCCACGGCGATCGCTAAAAAGCTTCATCAGGAACAGGGGATCCGCATCTTCACAGTAGGCTTGGGTGATATGGACCAAGGTTCACGAATCCCTGACAACCAAATGAAGGCAGATGCATTCCTGCAGCATGAGGGCCAACAGGTATGGTCCAAAATGAACGGCCAGGTCTTGAACGCTATCGCGACTGAGAGCGAAGGCGCTTATATCCCTGCCGGTACGAAACAAGTCAATATGGCTGATGTCTACCACAACTATGTGGCTAATGTTGAGCAAACCGAATTTGAAACAGCCACCATCAATGCGTGGGTTCCCAGGTATCAATGGTTTGCCGCGGCGGCGTTGCTGTTTCTTTGCCTGGAGATTTTAGTCTCGACGCGACGCAATCAGCAAAACGAACGGGCAGCGAAAAAGTCAGGAACTAGTGTGGGTAATCGAGATTCGAGTGGGGATGAAAAAAGGCGAAGTTCCCAGGCTCGCCCTCGGGCTAAGGTAGCTGCAGCGGCCATGTTCTTGGCTTTGTGGACTGCTCTCCCAGCTCAAGCCCAATCGCCAAATGATGTGGCTCGTGAAATTAATGCAGCCAGTCAATTGTTGGAGCAAGATGCCGCGCAGGCGATTAACGCGCTGAGTGCCATTGAGGCTGATTTTGAGCAGCGAGATTTACTTAATTACAACCTGGCCGTGGCCCACTATCGCAATGGTGATATGGCAGCTGCGAAAACACTCTTCCAGCAATCGGCGATGGCCGACGACGTGTCGATTGCAGCGAACAGTCGTTACAACTTAGGAAATTGCCAATATGCCGAGGGGCTATCGCAAGTTGAATCCGACGGTGAGGCCGCGAAACAACAACTCAGCGCAGCGATTGACAGCTTTCGAGATTCACTTCGCTTGGATCGGGACAATGCCGATGCTCGCGTTAACATCGAGTTGGCAAATAAGCTTTTGGAAGAATTGAAGGAAAAAGAACAGGACGAATCTCAGCAGGACGAATCTCAGCAGGACGAATCCCAACAGGACGAATCCCAACAGGACGAATCCCAACAGGACGAATCCCAACAGGACGAATCCCAGCAGGACGAATCCCAACAGGACGAATCCCAACAGGACCAATCCCAGCAGGACCAATCCCAACAGGACGAATCCCAGCAGGACGAATCCCAACAGGACGAATCCCAACAGG
>JAAEPL010000452.1 GCA_024232675.1 Planctomycetaceae bacterium | reverse complement strand
CCAATACCTAGCTGCGACCTCCCCAACCTGCGACTATACCATCGTCGAATACGATGCGTGGATGAAATACGTTCGTTGGTGTGAGCAAAAAGGTCACCCTCTTTGCCAGAACTGGGAAAACTTCCAGGCCTGTCCACGACGAAAACGACCTCCACTCATGCACGTCCTGGCGGATTCTGAACTGGTCTCGGCTTACGGAACCTTTGAAGCCACGTTCTTTATTGAAGCGATCGAATTACATACCAACATCCTGGTAACTTACGACCAGATGACTGCACCAATTCTTCTCGGAAGGGACCTGTGGGACCCTTACTCCATCGACTCACTGTTGCCAACGGACAGGATCCGCCAAGAGGGGAAATCCCTGTCTGGCACATCTGACATTTCCGAAGGAGGACATGTCACCAGCAGTTTCAGACTCCATCGGAAACGAGCCCGCGCCACCCCTGGCCGCGTGCTGATCGACACCGGTGCAGCTGTATCCTGCATGTCGATGGCTTTCTTCCGGAAGATGGGAGGAAAAAATCAACTGGACCTTGCTGACACCCCAGCACCCCGACTAATGGCGGCAAATGAAAACATTTTGCCAAGCGTTGGATTCAGTAACCCTGTAGAATTCGTTATTGACAGACACCAATGCTCCATGCTGTTCGCAGTAGTCGAGACCCTGGGGAATGATGAAGTAATTCTGGGGCGAGACTGGCTACGCAAATATGACGTCCTTGTTGACGTACCCCGCGGCGATATTCAAGTCCGCAACCCACTACAAAACTACCACACCAAAGTTATCCGAACTGTTGCACCAAAGATCCCAGGATCCTATGCATATTACGATTTCCAATCCGAAATTCAACCCCAACGGATGGATTCGCATACTCTCCGTGTCGTTCTGCCCAAATGTGAACGTTCTACAACGCACCCTCTGAAGCGTTTAGTTTATGTTGAGCCGGCTCAATACGATATCGAGAAAGGTCCCATAATGGTGGGACGTACCCTCACTACCTGTGACGGACACTATGTTTCAGTACCTTTACTGAACCTTCAACCAGACGACGCCGTTCTGGCCAACCGGGGAAATACGCTCTCTTACGTCTTACCAATAATCACTACTTTCGAAAAACGACTAGTGAAACGTATTTCACCCCAGATCAAAACCATATCCGGCTGCACCGAAAACGAGTCCGCTAACGACTGGCTGCAGCAGGATGTTAACACCAATTACGGGGGAAATTCCGATATTGATTGGAACCCCACACCCTGGGACTATAATTTTTCTGAAAAACAAAGCAATTCGTCGGATTCCCTGGACCGTACAATCCCCGAATCGCGAAGCAATTATCCACTGGCCGCGCCCAAACCGGATAAACCTTTCTTGACCCGGCCCGTACACAATGCCGAGGCCGCTGGACTGGATCCTGAGGAACAATCTGCACTGGAAGAATTG
>JAAEPL010000451.1 GCA_024232675.1 Planctomycetaceae bacterium | reverse complement strand
CCCGTCAGCTTTTGCTGCAAGCCTTGATATTTGAAAGTCAGCAATCGGTGATCGATACCCAACTGGTGAAGAATGGTGGCATTGAGGTCTCGGATATGCACACCCTCTGACACGATGTTATAGCAAAAGTCATCGGTCGTTCCGTATTCGATTCCTCCTTGAATGCCACCTCCGGCCAGCCAGGTCGAAAAGCAGCGTCCGTGGTGGTCTCTGCCGTTATTCAATCCCCCTTGGCTGTAAGCGGTGCGACCGAATTCGCCGCCCCATACGACCAGCGTATCGTCCAGTAGACCGCGTTGCTTTAAATCGTGTACCAGCGCTGCGCTGGCTTGATCCGTATCCCGACACTGATTGGAGAGATGCTCTACCAAGGAATCATGCTGGTCCCAACCGCGATGAAATAACTGGATACAACGAACGCCGCGTTCGATCATACGACGTGCTAAAAGACAGTTTGCGGCGTAACTGCCAGGGATCCGTGATTCGGGCCCGTACATTTCAAATACATGCTCGGGCTCATCGGAAAGGTCGGTGAGATCTGGAACGGATGTTTGCATCCGAAAAGCCATTTCGTATTGCGTGATTCGGGTATCGATCTCAGGATCCCCGGTGCGTGCGGCGTGACGGGCATTTAACTCTGCCAGATCATCTAACTGCCCGCGTCGCATGCTGCGAGAAATGTCAGCGGGGTTGGATAAGTGTAAGACAGGATTCGCACCCGATCGCAAACGCACCCCTTGGTGTTTCGAAGGCAAATAGCCACTTCCCCAAAGGCGAGAAAAAATCGGTTGGCCGGGATTCTTGCCGGTGCCCTGACTGATTAACACCATGTATCCGGGTAGGTTTTCATTTTCGGAACCCAGTCCGTAATTCAGCCAAGCGCCCAACGAAGGATGACCAATTTGTTGGTTGCCGGTGTTGATAAAAGTGATTCCCGGATCGTGGTTGATCGCCTCGGTGTGTACCGCTTTGATCACGGCGATGTCATCGACAATTTTAGCGGTGTAAGGCAATAGGTCGCTGATCCATCGTCCACACTGGCCGTGTTGGTGGAAGGGTTTAATGGGAGCATTGGTGAGAAACTGCTTTTGACCCGATGTCATGCCAGTCACGCGCTGCGTACCTTTGACCGATTCTGGTAGAGGTTCTCCATGCATCTTGGAGAGAGCTGGTTTGTAATCAAACAGATCAATATGGCTGGGACCCCCTGATTGGAACAGGTAAATCGCTTGCTTTGCGCGAGGCTTAAAATGGGGCAGGTCCGGTCTGCCGAGAGAGTCCGCGACTTGCGGATTTTGAGGAAGACGCGTCGAACTCAAGAGCGTAGCTAAGGCCGCCGCGCCGATGCCATTGCGAGCGTGATCGAATAATTGACGCCGCGTTAGGTAACGTTGAATGAGGTGGTTTGGATCCATCGTAAATTACTCCCGCGTGATCACTTCATCGAGGTTCAGCACAATCGCGGCCACGACCGACCAAGCGTCCAGTTCCGGATGGGTATCGAGATCCTCAGCGGACGATTTCGGTGCCTTTCGATAAGTTGCTAAAGACGAATGATATCGATTTATTAATAGGGACTGTTCGGCACTATCCGGGAGCCTCGCCGTAGCCAGGCGAAACATGAATTGAAGGCGATCCTCGACAGACTGTCCGCCTTCAAGCATCGCACGTTTTGCCAACATGCGAGCGGCAGCCACAAATTCCGGATCGTTCAACAAAACCAGAGCCTGCAGAGGTGTGTTCGTGCGGGAGCGTTGTACCGAACAAACTTCCCGTGTTGGAGCGTCGAAGGCAATCAAAGAGGGAGGCGGACTGGTGCGTTTCCAAAAGGTATACATGCTTCGACGGTAGAGCCCTTGGGTGTCACTAGGATAAAAAGCTTGAGCGCTAAATGCTTTTCCATAACCAAAATGACTAATTTCTCTCCACAAACCGTGCGGTTGGCTGGGGTACACGCTGGGTCCCCCGATCCGGGAATTCAGTGGTCCGGCGATTGCCAAGGCACCGTCACGGATAAACTCAGCCGGCAATCGGTAACGCGCTGCGCGGGAGAGCCACAGGTTGAGCGGATCGTTTTGGATTTCATCACGCGGAGCTGCCGAAGATTGGCGATAGGTGGATGACATGACCATGGTTTTTATTAGCTGCTTGGTGTCCCAGTTAATCTCGCGGTAGTACAGTGCCAGCCAGTCGAGTAACTCGGGGTGGGTGGGATAGGATCCTTGCGAGCCAAAGTCGTTCGGCGTGGAAACCAAGCCTCGGCCGAACAGGGTTTGCCAGTAACGATTGACAGCGACGCGGGCCGTCAGCGGGTTT
>JAAEPL010000450.1 GCA_024232675.1 Planctomycetaceae bacterium | reverse complement strand
TGCCTTCATCAATGGTGAGGGTCATGGGCTTTTCACAATACACATCCTTGCCGGCCTTCATGGCAGCCATGGACACAAGCGTATGCCAATGGTCCACGGTACCGCAGATCACGGCATCCACGTCCTTGCGTTCCAGGAGGGTGCGAAAATCTTCGTACCCCGCAGCCCCGGCAAATTCCTTCATGCCCTGGGCTCTTTTCACATGATTGGCATCCACATCGCACGCAGCCACGATCTTGCCGAACCTGGAGGCATCCCGGGCCAAAACCGTACCCCGACCACCGGCCCCGATCAAAGCCAGGCGAAGGTCCTCTTTCACAGGCGCAACCGCTTCCTGAGCCGCGCACTCCAGAGCGAACCAGGACGGAAGAGATGACGTGGCTGCCAGCATGCCGGTAGATGCCAGGAAACGACGCCGTGAAATATTGAATGGCTTGTTAATCATGCGAAAACCACCTCAAATTGCAACTAATAACTAATAGCGATTTGAAAGTCGGGAGTGGACCAAGAGTAACGCAAACGGGCTTCGCCATCCACTTTTCCGAGCACCTTTAGCGGCCTTTTTGCAGTTGGATTCACGGGAAACCGACATCATTTGAATGTTAATATTCTACTAAAACTGCCCAAATTGACAGTTTTTTATTGCGACGTTTTGGTCAAAAGACTACCATTGAAGCCAGCAAATCGAATCCAAAATGTTCTAGGCATAGAAGTCCACCGTGAATAAGTCTCTATCTACCGCTGTATTCTCGATTTTTATATTCGGATTCATGGTCGCCGGTACCTCGGCTGACACAATCTTTCTTGAAGATTTCGGGAACCTTGCCGATGGCACAAACATTACCACCTCGAACACCAATTTTGACTACCGACGAATAGGTGGCGGCGGTGGGGCGATCGTTGCCGAGAATCCCTCCAGTTTTTCAGGCGCTTCCATGTCCTTGGGGGGCTCGAATACTGGAAGTCTGAACGGCGTGGGCGTGGCATCAGGTTTAGGTAATAACAATTTCTTAGGGTTTTCCTTTGACTTCCGAACCGCTGATGCCAGTTTAGGTGATTTGGTCATTACCTCCGGTACTGGAAACACTTTTGGGAACAACAGCCAATTTAGTACGAGCGAACTCTTCTTTGGAGTTCAATTCGACGCTGGCAATCTCGAATACCGCACCAGCGGGTGGAACAATGCGGGCTTCACGATCGCGGATGACACGGACTACAAAATCGAGATTTATGGAAACAACACCGGTGGCGACGTTGATTACGGATCGGGAACGGTTGCGGACGGCAAGTTAGACATCTTGATTAATGGATCCGCCGTGGTTGAAGGAGCTAACTTCTCCAACAACGTCTCGGCTGACGCATTTCGCATCTATCAAATAAATGGGCGTCAAGAGTATGAGATTGATAACATAAAGTTAGTTAATCAATTCTCGTCGGTACCCGAACCCGGTGCTCTGATGACGTTTGGATTGTTGATGGGTCTTGTGGGTGTCAGACGTCGTCGCTAGAACGCTCGAGCAAAGAAAAAACTTGAATACACCAAGCGGCCCTAAGATGGGCCGCTTTTTTTTGTTTCGCCTCCGCGGGCAGGTTAGGTGGTGATTGATTTCTTTTGGCCTGAAACCCCGGCGATCTTAATAGCGTACTGGAGTTCTCCGCAGAGATCCGCTGTCCAAAACTAGCCAGAAAACGGTGTTTGGCTTCCGACTAAAGAATTCGAATCGCCCTGCAGTTTCCTTGGGTTGGGGTAGCACGTTACAATTATTTCCATTGGGAAAATTAAAGTAGGCACCGATCAACGAGCATCCTCGATCACTGCAGATGCTCTCGCTGTTTCATCCTCAGGAACTCCGCAATGAACTTACTAAAAAAACTTGCTTTATGTTTTGGCATTACCATCATGTTGCCAATGGTCGTTTACTATGGCGTCGACACAATTACTCCAGCCCCAAAAGATGCTGACTATTTCAACGAAGATTACTACAACCTCATTCAGCATGGCACGGACGAGCAAAAAAAGGAAGCCAAAGCCAAAGAAGACAAACTGCAAAATGAACAGACTAAAAAACGACACCAATTCGAAAAACGACTGTTTTTTGTCACCGTCCCAATCGGGATCGCGGCAATTATTTTGGGAGCATTTCTTGCCTGGCCGGCAATCGGCACTGGATTGTTGCTGGGTGGTCTTATCTGTGTAACCTCCGGCTATGTAACCTACTGGGAAGAACTACCGAGCGTCTACCGATTTATTTCCTTGTTGCTTGCGCTGGCCGTCTTGCTGTTTGTCGGCTTCGCAAAAATCGAAGCGCCGAAAAAGTAACTGGAAACTCCACCCGCTCCAGGCAAAGCCCGGCCCCTTCGCTGGAAACTGATTGAGGCTCACTGGAGGGAAATGGGGCGCACTGGCGTGGCAAACCAAAACAGCTGATAGGGATTATGCAAACCAAACTGAAATCCTGCCTTTCGGTGCGGATTCTGAAATCCCTAAGTTTGTCTGCAAACACCGGTATTGTCCGCGGGAATCGCTACGTTGATGGGTGTTCCTCGCAATCTCGGGGTGTTAGGACACACCTCTCAGATCTTTCAGTAGCCCGTTCATTCTCCCGCGACGACCGAACCGAAATAGCGAAAACAAAATCACGGACATAGCCATCGAAGGTCGTCCCCGTTTATGCTGGAGAAGTGGTGTCCCAATCACCTCGGTTCCGTAAGTTATTTGCTTTGAGAAATGATCCGCAAATTTCGAACAGCCATTGTTTTCTGATTTTCTTGACGTTCCCAGCTACGTTTACGATCGCCGCCTGGATATTCGCGAACTTTCAATACTCATCACTCGGCGATTCACCGGTGCGGCACAACATTGATGGTTTTGTATGACAATATCGCGTTCGGTCTGGGGGCGGGTGAAGGCTTTTCCATAGATTTTCAAAATCCCGCTCGGCGTTCCTGTTACGAGGCATCGAACAAACAAACGGCTTCGAGAGGATTTTATGACTGGTTGCTGAAAGTCCACAGGAAAGGCCGCACGACCATGCGGGCGCCTGGTTACCCACTTTTTGGGCGGGTATTTTCAAACGGCGGGTTGGGATTGGGCTTGGGCGTGAATCGTTGGGTGTCTGACAACGGCTTGCGGTTTAGCGCTTCTGTTAACCGTCGTTTGGTGGAAGGCCGGCGTCGGGGCTTGAGGCGGCGTCTAACCCATGAGTTTCGTGGTTCTCTTCGTTTTGATTGACCATGGTTTTCAGCAGGTTGCTTATTTGAGAGACTGCAATGGCTGGCAAAGACTTTACCCGAGTCGCATACCCCGATTCCCCGAGTGGAATTTTTTTCCGTTAGCTTAAGCCATCGAGGTGACCACTATGGACTTTAATATTTCCGTCGATGACCTGCTTGTAAATCGATATGCCGCTGGTCCTAACGGTGATTCATCTTATAAAAATACGACGGGTGTGGCCAAACAGGCTTGGACTAATAAAGACAATCAAGAGTTCTGGTACGCGGAGTCTTACAGCTTTGTGAATACCATCGGGAACGAGTTATCGGGCTACCAAATCAAAGTGGGTTATCGAAATGGCCCAAAACCGAATGCCATGCTGTTGAGTTGTGGCGACCAGACCGTGGTGATGCAAGGAAGCGTTCAACAGGGTTGGTCTTGGTGGATCGGTGAAACGTGTCCCCAAACCGGCGGAAATCTTTCGAGTTACTTAAAGACACTTTCGGATACCGGTAGTCCTGGCGTGGTGCAAATGACGCTGCAACCTTTTGATGTCAAAAACCCGAACGATCGTTCTATCGGCCAGGGCTTTCGATCGGCTCTACTCTGCTTTGGCCCAGACCAATACGATGGCGGTAATGCCCGAAAGATTTTGGCATCCCAATTACCGGCGGCTGCTCCGATCGGTGGAGATTCAGGTTTCTGGGTCGGAGGTTTGGCCCAGTACATCATTCAAAACCGTCTTGATCCAGCCGCCAATTATTGCTTGGTCATTGATCAGGAAATTAACCTCATGGGCGCCCTCAGTTGCGGTGCTGCCTGTGTCGACGGTAAAAATTTGTTCAATGGAACACTGGATCTCAGCGGGAAATGGTCCGTTTTTGGCACGCACCGGGTGAATGGCTACCAGGCTTACATACAGCCTGATAACGGGGGTTGGCAAAACGAGGCGCAGCGAAAAATTTGCACAGGGCTGCTGGATATTTCTACCGGCTATCAGGCCAACCCGAGTCAGGATGATTACGCCATTGATGTGGCCGGCGTGACGTTTGCCTATCCCGGCAAACGCAATGAGGGCGCCGTTCAATTAAACGCTTGGAATACCTTTGATTGGTCAGGAGCCACGGCCTCCGATTCGTTTGCCACATTGCGCAGAAATCTGGTGGCAAACCAACCCAAAAGAATGTCGCGAACGCCTCATGGCCAACCCGCTGCATTGGATGCGGTTAAGGTTTTCGATACCAAGATCATTGGCGGCTGGGCCGATGCCTCGGACGGTATTGAGACGATGGCAGCCGAAAGTTTTTTTGACCGCAATTTTTTCCACGTCAACGACGACAGTATTAAGCTTCGAGCAGCCAACGTCAAATTCAACAATACCACACTGTGGCAGGGGAACGTCGGTGCAGCCATTAACCCCAGCGCTTATGGCTACGTCGATCAATCGATCGAGGGTTGTCAAGTCAAAGGTGTCTTTGTGCATCGCGTGACGCATCGCTTCAACCCGGGCGACGGATTAGCTCAAGACGACGATCTGGGTGCGTTGATTTCGAATCGTACGGGATTCAGTGACGATTATTTTGAAACCGACAATGATGTTTTAAGTTTGCAAGGTCTCTTTGTATCCGGATTGTATGTTCCCAGCTTGGTCAACGATGCCGCCAAGCAGGATGCGAATTCGATTTCCCGTGTGATTGTGTTATCCGCCATTAACCCGGCCGCCACCGGACGGAAAGCAACGCGTGTGAAGTTTTACCCCAAACCGACTCGACCCGTTCGGTTCCGCATCACGGGAATTCAGCTTGTAAATATCCAAGTGAATTACCCCCTTTCATTTAACGCAAACCAAGGCTTCAGTAAGGGCATGATTTGCGCCGGTGATTTTGAATATGCCTCGCTGAAAGATGGTTTTTCACGTTCCATCAATTACGTTACTAAGGCGGGCAACCCGTTTGAGGCCCCATTGGAAATAAACGCGGTCGATTTTCAGTAATAAGAAAAATCGTCGCTTTTCATTCCTAAAAGATTGAATCAGAAAGCTGCGTACCTACCATAACATTAAGAAGATGTTGGGGAATCACGGTTTCGGTTAATTTACCAGCGTGTTCAATTATTGATGACCAGTGTTTACTCGTTAAGGAGCAGGGGCCCTGCATTCCGAGAGGTGGGCTGGTTTCTTAATTCCGTTTTCTTCCTGTGTTTTTTGGAATTCTCATTAGCACTTAGTATGCTATTGTTTGCTTAGTCCGCGGAAATTTTATTGAAAGCGATTGCACATGGATTTTTTTATACAGATTTGGGATAAAAATGGTGCAGCATTGGTACGTAATGAAAACGCTGGAATTGTAACGGGCAATAATTTCGACTCATCTTATTTCAACATCAATGGGGAGAACAAATCGGCTTGGACATTACCGAGGGGCCAGGAATTTTATTATGCAGAAGCATATAGCTTCATTACGGGCCCAGATACCCAGCTCTATCCTCCTGTCGATCCGACTAAACAAACAGGTATGATAAGAGTAACGACGAACCCGAATAAACGTGTTCCGACGAATATGTGGCTGAGTTGTGGTAATCAATCCGTTTGCATGATACCAGATCCAGATCCTAATTATCCAAACGCGTGGTATTGGTATTTCGATCAGGTTTGTGGACAAGGTGGCGGAAATCTTAGCGTAGCAATCGGAAATTTAAGATCAAATCATTTTCCAAAGCCGAACGTCTTTCAAATGACTTTGCAACCCTATGATGTAGATTCCAATAATCTTTATGGTCAAGGGTATCGGTCGGCGGTTATCTGTTTAGGACTTCAGCGTTACAGAACGGCTGGCGACATTATTATTAAGGCAGGCGATGTTCAGAGTTGGGTCCAAGCAAATCAGAGCAAGCTCAGTGTTAATCCGCAGGGGCCGAAGGGCACATGGATCGGGGGTTTAGCCGCCTATCTCTTGTATAACCAATACGATTTAGGAAAAAATTATCATTTAGAAATTAATGAAGAAATCATTGAAGGTGGATGCCTCAGTTGTGCTATCGCTACAGATATGGCAGATCCCCCGGATGATCGATATGTGAACATCGGGGCTCTTTTGCTAACAGGATCTTGGTCTGTCTCAGGCACTCACCGGATCAATGGCTTCAAAGATGGCTACAGGGATAACACAACAGCTGGCGCTAAGCGGCAAATCAAATGCGGTTTGCTGGATATTTCGACCAGTTGCAATAGTTGCAATAAAAATCAAGACGTAGCGATTGACGTGTCAGGCCCCACGTTTGCCTATCCCGGAAAAAGGTTGAAGGGGGCGGTCCAGCTCAACGTGTTTGATATGTTTGCTGCTGGAAAGCAAACGGACTCTGTGAATATCCGCGTAAGTAAGTTGATCCGTAGCTTGAAAAGCTATAACCCAGTTAAAAGACGCAACAGTTTCGGAGCGGTCCGGGTGTTCGATACAAAAATGATTGGAGGTTGGTGGGACGCGTCTGACGGAATAGAGACCATGGGCCCGGGCAGTTATTTCGACCGAAATTTTATTCATACTGCGGACGATAGCATCAAGTTGCGCGCGCCCCACGTTACTTACTACAATACAACCGTTTGGCAAGGTGATTCGGGGGCCGCGATATGCCCTACCGCTTACGGATATGTCAACGGGGGCGTGGACCAATGTGGTGCATATGGCGTTTTTATCCATCGTGTAACCCAAGGGCTACGGCCATATCACTGTGGTGCTAATGAACTCATGCAGGATGATGATTTGGGTGGCTTAGTTTCGAACCGAACGGGTTTCAGTAATAAATGGTTCACACCAGATCAGTCTAATGATTTGACATTTACCAACGTAAACATTGATGATGTTTATGTTCCAAGTCTCGAAAACGAAAATCAAAAAAATGCCAATTCGATTGGGCGGCTATGTGTCATCAGTGCCATTAATCCAGCAAGCGATTTAAGCCCGAATGTTGCATGTAAAGCAACAAGAACTTCTTATTTACCTCTACCGACTTCAACAAAATACCGCATCTCTATTGACTTAAGTAATTGCACCTGGGACTTCAGCGGGGTGAACTTCATGACTTCGTATAATCAAGGGGACCAATACTCAAGCGGAGCGATTGTCACAGGAGATTTCAATTTTCAGGCTGCAAATGGGGCGTTTTCGGATTGGATTCCTTACGAATTCAAGAATGGCGATACCAACTCGGAGATGCATTGTCAGGTGCTGCCGCCAACAATAAAAACTAAATAGTTGGGTTTGGCGACATTCTTGTCAGGCTCCCCAATACTTTAGAATCTTGAGTCTGAATGGCATCAATTGCAGCGGCGTCTCGAGGGTATTTGGTTGCCTTCACAACGCTATCTTTATGCAAGGCCCGAGTGATTTTTATTTAATTCAACGTTAAACAACCGTCCAGTTAATTGCGCTGCGCGATCCACATAATCTAAGTAGTTGGCTAGCTATCGCACCGGAAGTCTCGATAGGTTGCAACCGCTCCCGTTGAATAAGGTTTGCCGCGGCCTATTTGTTAGGTAAGGCCACTTCCTTCGTTATCACCTGTAACGATGTCCAAGCGCTGAAAAACAAAAAGGGCTTGAATCCGTTGAAAAACGTTGGCCAATCGCAATTTTTTGGCCGCGGTTGATCGCATACATCGGATACACGAACACAAAATCTGAAATAGTACCGCCCAAATTCATTGAAACGTTGGGGATCATCGACAAAATTGTCTAAGTTCAGAGTGTGTCCTCCCTGATATAACCAGAGCAGACAACTAAATGTCAAATAAGTCACGTCTGCACATGGGCGCATCGACCCTCAATAGGTCTGAACAATCGCCATCCTTGAAACTATGCAGCCCATGATCGAGGACAATTTTGCAGAGCTCCAGAAACTCGCGGTCGGATTTTTCGGCATTCAAGTCGTCAAACATCTGCTCGTATGCCAGCGCCCGCCCACATAGCTGGAACCCTGTGGATCTACCATCTTTTGAGAGACCGGTGGGAAACGCTAGTTTGGGGAAATAAATGGTTTTGAGACCCGGCCCGCAATGAAGAAAATTGTTTTCCATCATGCCACCACGCCTGCTCTGGCCTTCTCCAGATTGGGAAGTCTGGACGCAACGAAATTCCACCGAGCCGTCCGCAAGATCGCGATAACTCGGGGCCTCGTTCCTAAAAAGCGGCAGGACGATCAAATCGACATCATGCGCGTCGAAATAACTGTTCCACGACTCGACATTTTCTTTTATCTTAGCGCCCATGATATAGCGCAACTGCGTTTCATCGTATGCGTCAGGGTCCAGAGAACTCCCGAGGAAGAACGGATAAGCATGCATTTTGTTCCCGCACTTCTTTGCAGATTTGTCAATTTCCGCCAGTGAGACCGTACACCTCTCGTTTGTCCGGGGAATTTTAAGATACTGTGAAACCCAGGACTGCACGAGGCCTCCGAAAGGCATGAAAACAGGTGGCACTTTTCCATGACAAGCGAGCAGCGAATAGTTCTTGCCATTCACCTTGCGCCCAGAAAATAACGCCTCCATCAGAACGTTTTCGTTGAATGAACTACCTTTCTCGTTGTTTTTTCCAGCGCTATCGGTTTGAAGCGTCTCGCCCTGAGACAAATTTGTGTCGTAATCAAACTTCTTTGTTGGCCATTCTTCTTCAACGACGTCAAACAATGATTTTTTGTCGCTCTCGCGAAACGCTCTCTTGCAAAGGTTCCATTTCCGCATCATCTCACAGGACAACGTCATATTTTTGTGCGAGTCGTCAATGAAAAGATTGTTTGCGCTCTCTTCAGATGCGCAAACCGTTTCAACAAATGGCACTCTTGGAAAACCGATGCGTATCTTCGGAGATTCTTCAAACGATTTGTCAAGGTACTTCTTGTGAAGCCGTTCTCTCACTTTTTCAAAGCTTTCCAAGCCATCCTTCTCCTCAGACTTACTTGAACTAAGTCTTGGACTTCCAAAAAACGCGCGGTCCATAGCAATCAGATCATCGATAGAGCGGGCCATTAGCCCTACTTGGTCATTTGTGTAGGTCATGGCAATATTGCCATCGTTCGGATACTTGCCCTTTGTAGGATCGTAGCCGAAATTTTGAGTCAGTCCCGACGGCACCCGATTGGAACCGCCAGTATCTTCGGCCCACGCTACCGGGCATACATAGGACGCCACAGCACTGGCGGCCCCACCTGAGCTGCCACCGCATGTATGTGCGCCAGTAGCGTTGGAGTCTGAGTCAACGTCCATGGAATAGGGATTTCGGGCAATACCATGCGCCGGTGAACCAGTCATGTAGCTGGTAGCGAATTCAGATACATTTGTGGAACCAAACACGATCCCATTCTTTTGTTTTGTCCATCGAACCATGCCGCAGTCCTTTCGGACCTCATATTGCATCAGGATGCCGCAGCCACAACCAGTAGGATAATCTACGACGGCAGCGGTGCCTTTCACTGGTATGGGCAATCCATAGAGAGGTGCAATCGCTTCTATGCCATGTTGAGCCGCCTTGAAATCCAACGCTGTTGCCTGCGCGAGGAACTTTACTTGCGGATACATGAAGATTTCTTCTGCAGTCTTAGACTCTGGATGAAGCAGCTCATAGGAGTTAGAGAGGAACTGATTCATTCTGCGCAAATGTGCGGCCCGTTTGAGAAGGGATGATGCGTATTCGTAGCAACTTACTTCTCCAGCTTTGCGCATTTCCATGTATTCCGAAGCCGATAAACGTAGGAGTAGCTTTTCTCTCTCAGTCAAAAGGCTCTTTTGCGATCGCACTAAAGCGCCGTCTTGCTCGAAAACATTTACGAACCATTCACGGACCTTCGCGTCATCTTCACAAATGTCTTCGGGCGGAAAATCAGGGGACCACGCGAAGCTATGGAGATCATTAGCTCCTTCCTCTTTTGGTAAGTCGTTTGATCCTTTCGCACGTGTCATACTTTTCGATTTGTCGCTTTCGTCTTCGGCTTCTCGCGCGCTTTCACATTCTGTAATTGCAATATGATGAAAATCAAAATTACAATCCACTTAACGGAGTCGTTTAACAATTACTAATAGGGATTTTAATCCACAACAGCAAGAAATTGTGGCCGTGCTTTGCGCGGTTGTCAAACATTTGGCCTCAATTTACGCCGCCGGATTTGTCCCGTAACAAACATGTGGTTCAAGTTCGGTGGAGCGGGGTTCAAAGTGCTCCCGAGCCTGCCGATCTCGCTCGGATTTGAAGATAGGGTGACTTTCAGGCGGCCCGTGGCGCGGACCGATTACGAGTTCAGGTTGATGGCGGCTAAAATGTCGCCCAACCTATTACAGGAACTCGGGGTCGAGGACCAACTGTAACTCGCGCGATGCCTCCGCCTGCGTCTCGCAAAACTGGGCTTCGCGGAACTCGCCATCGGGAACCCACTCGAATTCGCACGCCACTGTCGGCAGCGGCGGTTTGGCCGGCGGTGCTCGCGGCGAGGCATGGGTGCGGAGGAATCCTTGCCATAGACCACGGTGGCGGAGGATTCTCTGAATGACATCTGTTTGTCGACGTTCGATGAAGCTGATGATCTTCATCGCGCCGCCACAGTCGGGACATTCCAGTGGATCGACTTCGTAGACTCGCTTGATCAACTTCGCCTAGACTACGAATTCAGCTCCTGGCCCCTTTTCCGACCCGACCGTTACCTCGCCACTGAGTCCAGTCATCCGCCTGAGAAACATCCCTTTAAAAAAATGACATCGCTATCAAAACCATACATCGGCACATTCGGTTCCCCTTGTTTCCCATTCATTTCAATGAGACATCATTACTTTCAATGACGGCTTATGGTCGTCTACAATGAATCAATGACGACCTAGCTAGATGTTTGTTTTATTCGAGATTGAATGATCATGCGACCATACGTTAAGAATATCGTCGTTTGCCAAAACCTCACCTTGATCGTAGCAGCCATCGGGCTGATTGGCTTTGCACTTTGCCCAACGGTGGTACACGGACAAAAACCACTTGCCAAATCTCCCATTCTGACACCGGCTAAGTTTCAATCCACTATTGAAGCTGACATCCGCGGTGCTAAAAACCTCTACCTAGTCGTCACCGACGCTGGGGACGGATTTAGTTTTGACTGGGCAGCTTGGATTACTCCACAACTTGATGGACCTCAAGGCAAACTTGACTTAACTCAACTCAAATGGACCAAGGCCAAGGCTGGCTATGGTTCGGCATTAGTCAATCGAAACAACGGAGGTGGACCCATCCTTGTTGGAGGCAAAAAAATCTCCAAGGGGATTGGCACCCACGCCAACTCAGTGATCGAATTCAAGCTGCCTACGGGACACAAATACCAAAAATTCCTCTCCGACGTTGCCATTGATGATGGCGGAACCTCACAGGCCGGCGGCGCTGCAGCCAGCATCCAGTTCTTGGTTTTTTCAAAACCGCCCACTCAATACATGGCCTCTCGCGTGCCTCCAGATGGTGAGCCCCTCGTCCACGACATGAAAAAAGCTGTGGAACAATTTGAAGTTCACCCTGAACTTGAGGTTGGCTTGTTTGCGAGCGAACCTATGCTGGTCAACCCAACCAACATTGACATCGACCCTCAAGGACGCGTTTGGGTTGCCGAGGTCGTCAACTACCGAAACCAAATGAGGAGCGGAAACGAACCGGCTCGGGCCGAAGGGGATCGAATCCTTATATTGGAAGACACCGACCATGACGGAAAGGCAGACAAGCAGACCGTTTTTTATCAGGGGACTGACATCGATTCAGTTCATGGCATTTGCATTCTGGGCGACAGGTTGTTGGTATCAGCAGGTGCAGAAGTTTTTTACCTGATTGACACCGACGGTGACTCACTGGCAGACGAGAAACAAATTTTATTCACCAAGATATCTGGAGTTCAACATGACCATGGAATCCATGCATTCGTGTTTGGTCCTGATGGCAAACTATATTTCAATTTCGGCAATGCTGGCAGATCAATCAGCGACGCTCATGGAAACCCGATCATCGACGTAGCTGGAAACAAAGTAAACGCACAAAGACAGCCCTATCAAGAAGGGATGATTTTTCGCTGCAACCACGATGGGAGCCAATTCGAAACCCTTGCTTGGAATTTCAGAAACAACTGGGAAGTCTGTGTCGATTCATTTGGCCGGATGTGGCAATCGGACAACGATGATGATGGCAACCGAGGTGTACGGATAAACTATGTGATGCCGTTTGGAAACTACGGCTATCGAGATGCAATTGATGGCAGTGGGTGGCGAGATTACCGGTCTGGCTGGGCTGAGGATATCCCAAACCGACATTGGCACCAAAATGATCCCGGCGTGATTCCCAACCTACTTTTAACCGGTGGCGGCTCACCGACTGGAATTTGTGTTTACGAAGGCCAAGCTTTGCCCCGCGTGTTTCAAGGTCAGATGATTCATTGTGATGCCGGCCCAAACATTGTTCGTTCTTACCCGATCCAACCTCATGGGGCTGGATTTTCCGCCGAAATCGTAAACGTTATCAATGGAGCGCCTCGCAACCAGTGGTTTCGTCCCTCGGATGTTTGCGTCGCCCCTGATGGCTCGTTGGTCGTCGCCGACTGGTACGATCCCGGTGTAGGCGGACACCGAATGCAGGACATTCAAAGGGGGCGATTATTCCGTGTCACAAAAAAAGGTTCGAGTTCGGAATACCACTGCCCTCCAGTGGACATCTCAAATTTACAAGGGGCAATCAAGGCCCTAAAAAGCCCCAATCAGGCAACGAGGTTCTTGGGTTGGCAAGCTCTTATGAAACAGCCTGAACAATCCCTCTCTGGCCTAGAGAGCATTTGGGATTCTGGAAATCCGCACTGGCAAGCACGCGCCTTGTGGTTGGTGTCGAAAATGCCTTTGGATCACAAGATACAAAAACGTTGGCTAAAGAGAGCCATGGAACATAGCCGACCAGAATTACGAGCCACCGCGGTACGAATTATTCAACAAAGCGAAAAACCCGAACTGGCAAGTTACCTGTGGGAAAACATCAAACTTAATGATCCCTCTCCCGCCGTACGTCGTGAATTGCTGATCGCCTTGAGCGATCATCAAATCCAAAAAATCCCAGATGATCAACGGGAGAAAATATGGCCCCAACTTGCCAAACAATATAACGGGCAAGACCGCTGGTACCTCGAGGCGATGGGAATTGCCGCTGATAACCATTGGGATCTTTGCCTCGACGGACTAGACAAGCTGGTCAAAGACAAATCCTCAACAGAAATTGAAGGGGTCATCTGGCGTTCTCGAGGAAAAAAGTCCTTCGATCGGATCCTTGATTTCGTTAAAAACACGGATGTTCCGGAAGCCAAGCTACCTGGGCTTTTTCGCAGCCTTGACTTTCTAAACCCCAGTGAACACCAAGAAGAACTACTTTCATTACTTCAAAACTTAGAAAAACCCACCCCCCGAAACCTATCGATTTTCACAGAAACTCTCCACCGCATTCCCCCGACCAATTTAGAAAGCCAACTGGGGCAACAGACCGCACCTTTTATGGATGCCCTCCGCGGCAACAAAGACTATGTTGAATTCGTAGCCAAATTCAAATTCAAAAATCGACTTGCGGACTTGACCAACTACATGGTTGGAAATGATCGTCAATTGGCGATCGACTCAATGAATACCCTTCTCGAATTCAACAACACAGGTTTGATCGATCACTTGCTAACGACATCTGAAGATCACCCTTTCGAAACCGCCCTGAATCACATGGCAGCCTCAAACCAAAATCGGATTGCGCCGGTGCTTTCTTCCTACGCACTCAATACGAAAAACCCCCTGGAACGCCGGCGGTTGGTCGTCCGATCTATGGGAAAAATTCGCAAGGGTTGTGACGAGATTATCCGTTGGGCAGATACACAAAAATATGACACACAGCTCGAATCCGCTATGAGTTCAGCCCTGCACACCTCAAAATGGGGCGACATCCGTAACCGAGCCAACTCACTGTATCCCATCGCCGCAGCAAAAAACAATCAGCCACTACCGACGCTTGACACACTCTTAAAGTTAAATGGAGATCCCAAACAGGGCCGGATTGTTTTTGCCAACGAGGGCACCTGTAGTAAATGCCATGTCGTCAACGGCAATGGGACTGAGATTGGCCCCGACCTCTCAGGGATTGGAAAGAAACTAACCACCGAAGCCATGTACGAATCCATCCTTTTTCCATCAGCGGGCATCAGCCACAATTACGAAAACTGGAAGTTACAAACCTCCGATGGGAACCTAATTTCGGGATTGAAAATCAGTGACTCGGACTCGGAGGTCCAAATAAGAGATGCTGAAGGCATTATCCATCGCGTTAAGCGAGAAGACATCGAAGGATTGAAACAACAGGAAATTTCGCTGATGCCTGCGGGTCTACACAAAAACTTAACGGCCCAGCAATTGGTTGATCTTGTTCAATACTTGAGAACCCTGAAGTAAGCTCTCAGTCAATAGGCAGGGGCTGGTCGCGTTGGAGGACCATGTGGTCGGTGAAGATGCCTGCCGTTCGGAATTCGGGCTTTGACTCAGCCCGTTGCAAGGTCTGGCATTGGGCGGCGCTGCATAATAAAGCAGCAACCATGGCGATCAGGATGAGGAGGAGTGTTTGAAAACAGAGTTGCATTTGATACCTTCCGAGGAAGGGATCGGTTAAAAGATGTTTGACTGAAGGAACAATCAGTTTGGCCACTGAATTAAAATCTGACCTGCCTTATCTTTTCATTTTAAAAATTGTTCGTAATCGAATCGTCGACCATCAACCGCTTGTCACTCCCGTTAATCTGTCGTCATGAATCGATGGGTATTCACTGAAGGATATTTGTCATCACGTTTCCATGCACGTCGGTCAGTCGCATGTCGCGGCCCCCATAACGATAAGTCAGTTTTTTATGATCCATGCCAAGTTGGTGCAGCACCGTGGCCCACAGGTCATACACCGTGGCCTTGTCTTCGACGGCATGATACCCCAGGTCATCGGTGGCCCCGTGCACGCTGCCCCCCTTGATTCCCCCGCCGGCCATCCACAGACTAAAACCATAAGGGTTGTGATCGCGGCCGTTATTGCCCTGCGAAAAGGGCGTTCGGCCAAACTCGCCTGTGAAAATAATCAAAGTGGTCTCCAGCAGGCCACGCTGCTTGAGATCATCGATGAGGGCGGCAATGGGTTGGTCAACCTGGCGGGCCATTTCCTGATGACCATGAGGCAGGTTGCCATGTTGATCCCAGGGGTTGGCTCGTTGCCCGTCTCCTTTAAAGTTGGAACAAGACAGCTCGACAAAACGCACTCCCTGTTCCACCAAGCGACGGGCCACCATGCACTGCTGCCCATAACGGGCCACCAGCGGATCTTGGTGCTCGAAGCCATAAGCCCGTTTGAGATAGGCTGGCTCTTTGTCGAGGTTCATCAATTCAGGTACCGCCGATTGCATGCGGAAGGCGGTTTCATAATTTTCTACAGCCGACTGCACATCCCTTTCTGCGGCCGAGCGTTTGGCAAAGGCACCATCCAGCTGCTTCAACAATTCCAGGCTCGTACGCTGCTCTTTTAACGAGCGACGTGGCTTCACACCGCTCACCACTTCTTCCTGATCCAGATTAAAAAACGAGGCACCGGTCGTGGCAGGCAAAAAGCCACTGCCGAAAACCGATTTGCCACCGTGGGGAATGCCGGTTTTGTTGTTGAGCACGACATAACCGGGGAGATTTTCATTCACACTACCCAAACCGTAATTCACCCAGGCCCCTGCCGTCGGTGAACCGAGGAAGGGGAAGCCGGTATGCATGAAAAAGTTCCCCTGGGCGTGTTCTGAAAAATTTGCCGTCATGCTGCGTACAAGGGCAATGTCATCGGCGCAGCCTGCAATATGCGGAAAAAGGTCGGTCATCTCCAAACCCGACTGTCCATATTTTTTTGCCTGCCAGGGCGACTGCATGATCTTGCCATTGTTGTCAAACTGGGTTCGCAGTACCTCCCCGGGCATTTCTTTTCCATGCAGCTTTTTCAGGAGAGGCTTGGGGTCAAAACTGTCCACGTGGCTAACCCCACCAGACATATAACACATTATCACCGAGCGCGCCTGCGGTTGATGATGGTGGGGCTTTTCCTCCGCCGCACTCAATTGACACAGAGCCAGCCCCCCGAGGCTGCCAAACCCCAGCTGCATAAAGCGTCGACGGCAAAACGGATCAGTGGACATAGATCAGCTCCTTGGAATTAAACAACGTGGCAATCAGGCGACGCCAGTCGTCGGCATTGGGGCTGTCACCTAAAAATTCCT